>NZ_AMPO01000028.1 GCF_000302455.1 Methanobacterium formicicum DSM 3637 | reverse complement strand
AAACTAAGCATTTAAAATATACATTCACTGCTATTCTAATCAGTTAATGCCAGTAGGGTTACTTATGCACGGATATACATCAACACACATCGTCAATATGTGTGTCTTATCCCTTCACTAGCTATCACTCAGTGATACTAGCTGCACGTACAAATTAATTTCTTATGAATATGAAAAATGAGGTATGGACCCACCGGGATTTGAACCCGGGGCCTCCGCCTTGCAAGGGCGGCGCTCTCCCAGTCTGAGCTACGGGCCCACATTATAAAGATGCTGGTACAAGAATACCATATTTGGTAGATATGATTTGGTGTTTAGCTGCACACAAACACAAGATAAAATCTCCA
>NZ_AMPO01000027.1 GCF_000302455.1 Methanobacterium formicicum DSM 3637 | reverse complement strand
GAATAGCAGAATACATGACCGGCAACGGCCAAGCACCACCATACGGAGTAATCGGCCTCGGACAAATCAGCTACCAATCACAAATCTACCTATACAGCAGAATACTCACATCCTACGCAAACAACGGCACACTACCAACCACAATAACCGTCAAACAATGGACCAACAACAACATACCCATAACCGAACCAACCACAACCACAGTAACCATAGCACAAATACTCACCGCAGCACAAACAGTCAAAAACTACATAGAAACCAACAAAGCACTACCCTCAACCGTAACAGTAGGAACAACCACCATAAACATGGCACAATTCCTATACCTAACCACAACAGCAACCACACTACTAAA
>NZ_AMPO01000026.1 GCF_000302455.1 Methanobacterium formicicum DSM 3637 | reverse complement strand
CGGCGTACTAAAATCAGACCATATTGGGATTGAAATTCGTTTAAAACAATTTACATGGTTTATGGCAATAGTTACTAAAATCAGACCATATTGGGATTGAAATGTATGTGGTCAGTAAACTCATGAATGAGTACCTTTCACTAAAATCAGACCATATTGGGATTGAAATAGTGTTCTGTTAAGGGCCTCATCTAGTTCGTTCATCACTAAAATCAGACCATATTGGGATTGAAATTATGTTCAGAAATTTGGACCTGCGGACACAGGACTAAAATCAGACCATATTGGGATTGAAATCGGGCATCAGGATTCAGAGTTTTATTAGAATCTGCTACTAAAATCAGACCATATTGGGATTG
>NZ_AMPO01000025.1 GCF_000302455.1 Methanobacterium formicicum DSM 3637 | reverse complement strand
AATAAAAGAACCAAGCACAACAACAGTAACAATAGCAGAAATACTAAATGCAGCCCAAACAGTAAAAACACAAATTGAAGCCAACGAAAAACTACCAAACACAATCACCATAGGAACAAACACATTCAACATGGCACAATTCCTATACATGGCCACCCAAGCCACCATACTACTCAACAACGGAAAACCAACCACCACCACAATCAAAATCGAAGACTATTCAGTACCAACCAGCAGCAGCGAAAGCCTAACCACAGGAACACTAAACACAGCCAGTTACGTAGATTTCGCCAACCGAATAACAGAATACCTCCAAAACAACAAACAAGCACCACCCTACGGATACATAAACCAGGGACAAATCAGT
>NZ_AMPO01000024.1 GCF_000302455.1 Methanobacterium formicicum DSM 3637 | reverse complement strand
ATTACAAACTAAGCATTTTTTAAAATATTACATTATAACTGCTATTCTAATCAGTTAATGCCAGTAGGGTTACTTATGCACGGATATACATTGACAAACACAAATTCTCATTTGCATTGTCTTATCCCTTCACTAGCTATCACTCAGTGATACTAGCTGCACGTACAAATTAATTTCTTATGAATATGAAAAATGAGGTATGGACCCACCGGGATTTGAACCCGGGGCCTCCGCCTTGCAAGGGCGGCGCTCTCCCAGTCTGAGCTACGGGCCCACATTATAAAGATGTTGGTACAAGAATACCATATTTGGTAGATATGATTTGGTGTTTAGCTGCACACGAAAGATAAGGATAAGGATACACAATATCTCCAAA
>NZ_AMPO01000023.1 GCF_000302455.1 Methanobacterium formicicum DSM 3637 | reverse complement strand
CAATTTCAATCCCAATATGGTCTGATTTTTAGTCCTTATGGCTTCAAATGCACTTCCACATTGAACCACATTTCAATCCCAATATGGTCTGATTTTAGTGTTTTACATTTTCCCATGCAAAGTTACGTTGTAATGATTTCAATCCCAATATGGTCTGATTTTAGTACGATCAACACCTTACGACACTCCAGATTTAGCAGATTTCAATCCCAATATGGTCTGATTTTAGTACGAACTCTTTTTCCAATCTCTAATGTGGCACCTGTATTTCAATCCCAATATGGTCTGATTTTAGTATTAGTGAAATCATTAGCATTGGCAGCAGCTGACATTATTTCAATCCCAATATGGTCTGATTTTAGTGGAGAATCACCCAAATAGATGTTCAACATGTCTGTAATTTCAATCCCAATATGGTCTGATTTTAGTTTATCTTGAAGATATTACGAGCACAAACATGACAAGATTTCAATCCCAATATGGTCTGATTTTAGTTCAGAGCTTAATATGTTAGTGTATTCAATGTTATTTACATTTCAATCCCAATATGGTCTGATTTTAGTATTGAACTTCCATCCTCTCCACCTTTGCTGTGGAAGAATTTCAATCCCAATATGGTCTGATTTTAGTCCATAAGTCCCAGGACCAACGATAAATATCCCTAGTATTTCAATCCCAATATGGTCTGATTTTAGTCAACAACATTAGAAGCAGCTGAAAGAGTTTTCGAAATTTCAATCCCAATATGGTCTGATTTTAGTTTAATCAAGGGTTTCTTAAAACTCTTGATCCAACCCTATTTCAATCCCAATATGGTCTGATTTTTAGTCGTACCCAGTTTTTACACACCACCCAGTACTATGCCCCATTTT
>NZ_AMPO01000022.1 GCF_000302455.1 Methanobacterium formicicum DSM 3637 | reverse complement strand
GACCATATTGGGATTGAAATTAAAATGAAACAATGCCCATAATCATTATTAGTGGTCATACTAAAATCAGACCATATTGGGATTGAAATTAGTACCAGTCATAGGCACACCAGCAGTTGGAGAAAAACTAAAATCAGACCATATTGGGATTGAAATGGTATCTTATGAGTTTGAAAAGGCTTCTCCATCTTTCACTAAAATCAGACCATATTGGGATTGAAATATATAGCATGGGAAGAATCAGTTATAGAGGCCCCCGACTAAAATCAGACCATATTGGGATTGAAATACAGGAATATTCTGGAGTCCAGGAACACACCACATGTACTAAAATCAGACCATATTGGGATTGAAATTCTTGAAGATGAAGATAATAAAGCACTTAATGAGGACTAAAATCAGACCATATTGGGATTGAAATGTGGACAATAAAGGAGATATGAGATATAAATCCAGACTAAAATCAGACCATATTGGGATTGAAATGCCAAACCTCAATTGATAGTTATGATAGGTTATGCACTAAAATCAGACCATATTGGGATTGAAATTTATATTCCACCTCTCATGTAGGGAAAATTAATTTAAACTAAAATCAGACCATATTGGGATTGAAATTCCTTTTACCTCCCACAATTCTTAATCTAATATAATACTAAAATCAGACCATATTGGGATTGAAATTCATTCTTTTAAAACAATTTACATGATATATGGGACTAAATCAGACCATATTGGGATTGAAATAGTAGGAGATAAACAGGGTCACCATCGCCGTTGTAGACTAAAATCAGACCATATTGGGATTGAAATTATTGAATGGAATAGATGAATCCTCGGTAATCAGGAACTAAAATCAGACCATATTGGGATTGAAATGTGGTTATGGCTTCTTTTGCTAAATTAACAAATTCATACTAAAATCAGACCATATTGGGGATTGAAATTTCAACACTGC
>NZ_AMPO01000019.1 GCF_000302455.1 Methanobacterium formicicum DSM 3637 | reverse complement strand
AATACGAAGGTTACGGTGGCCACAAATATACTAAAATCAGACCATATTGGGATTGAAATCGTGGAGATAGGAGTAAACCGGCCAGGAAGCCTCTAACTAAAATCAGACCATATTGGGATTGAAATACGTATATACCCGGATTCCATGACCGCTTATGTTACACTAAAATCAGACCATATTGGGATTGAAATTCTTTTGATAGTGTTCTTTCATTGCACGCATTTCTGACTAAAATCAGACCATATTGGGATTGAAATGTTCCTTCAAATTCTAATGTTGCCGCTGATCCTGTCACTAAAATCAGACCATATTGGGATTGAAATACGAACATTTAACTCATGCTGACCACTGTATGCATTACTAAAATCAGACCATATTGGGATTGAAATGATGCCAGAGGAGGTAAGTATGCAAAGGTTTACGGCCACTAAAATCAGACCATATTGGGATTGAAATTAGGTATTACTCCCAGTAGTGATGAAACCTATACTTACTAAAATCAGACCATATTGGGATTGAAATACATATTCTAATTTGTTAAGGACTTCGACAATATTCACTAAAATCAGACCATATTGGGATTGAAATGGTTAAAGCGGGGGATGAGTATGTCCTGGTTGTGGACACTAAAATCAGACCATATTGGGATTGAAATTCTTTAGGAATGAGATTAATTTATGACAAAGTGGCCGACTAAAATCAGACCATATTGGGATTGAAATTCTACCTTCACTTCATACTATATTCTTCTTACTTACTAAAATCAGACCATATTGGGATTGAAATGAAATATAACTTTTCATGGTTTCACGGCTACGTTTACTAAAATCAGACCATATTGGGATTGAAATATATAATCCATCAACATATGTTTATTTCACAAAATACTAAAATCAGACCATATTGGGATTGAAATGGTCCAGAGCTGCATACTGAAAATAACTGGCGTACCACTAAAATCAGACCATATTGGGATTGAAATATGGCTTCGGAGGTGAAACTGGATCCTGGTGCACTTGACTAAAATCAGACCATATTGGGATTGAAATACACAAATACAATTAAACTATATCTCAATGGAGTATTACTAAAATCAGACCATATTGGGATTGAAATCTTTTAAGGTCGAATAGTATATCCTCTGTGGTTGAAGACTAAAATCAGACCATATTGGGATTGAAATTAGCTCACGCTAAACTGTTCTAAATTGAAAAAAAGAACTAAAATCAGACCATATTGGGATTGAAATTAGCGGACTTCCAGGATCGGATTCCTGGAAACAATGAACTAAAATCAGACCATATTGGGATTGAAATAGTCCAAACCCGCAACGTGCGTTAATTTCCTTAAAAACTAAAATCAGACCATATTGGGATTGAAATGCTTTGACATTTGCTGCTCTGACTTGATTTGCTGCTGACTAAAATCAGACCATATTGGGATTGAAATCGATCAACGCTTTTCCTGTCAACAATTGAAGACCTATACTAAAATCAGACCATATTGGGATTGAAATGCTGTTAAAACAACCTCTTCAGATGTAACAAAATAAACTAAAATCAGACCATATTGGGATTGAAATTTTGTCAAATCTAATGGCAATGGAGCACTTAAAACAACTAAAATCAGACCATATTGGGATTGAAATACAGCAATGGAAGGAGGCACAAAGAAAGTGGATTGGACTAAAATCAGACCATATTGGGATTGAAATTCACTATCACTTGAAACTATTTCATATTCAGTTTCAACACTAAAATCAGACCATATTGGGATTGAAATTTAATTGATAGTCAACATGAGTACATAAAAAAAGCAGACTAAAATCAGACCATATTGGGATTGAAATTTTATTTCATACGTCCCCTTCAACTACAACTATTTTAACTAAAATCAGACCATATTGGGGATTGAAATTGGGGATCAGTGTTTTTTTACAATAGCTGTTAAT
>NZ_AMPO01000018.1 GCF_000302455.1 Methanobacterium formicicum DSM 3637 | reverse complement strand
TTTAATTTCAATCCCAATATGGTCTGATTTAGTTAGTGCCATTCCTGCGTCTATCCCTAGTTTTTCAAAATTTCAATCCCAATATGGTCTGATTTTAGTCATTTGGAGCTTCAGATAATGTTTCGCATAATAAGCATTTCAATCCCAATATGGTCTGATTTTAGTCCATTTGATTATTTAATTCTTTTTAATCCTACTGATTTCAATCCCAATATGGTCTGATTTTAGTGAATTAACCCATTTTAACCTTACCTTCTTTGGTTTAATTTCAATCCCAATATGGTCTGATTTTAGTATAGACTCATCAAAGATAATAGTCCGAGATGGGAGATTTCAATCCCAATATGGTCTGATTTTAGTCGTTTTAAACTCAATACCTGAAAACATTAAAGGAGAATTTCAATCCCAATATGGTCTGATTTTAGTTAAGATGGTCTTTTTAGTTTCATTCCCAAACTGACCAATTTCAATCCCAATATGGTCTGATTTTAGTTCAAGAGCCAAATGTTGTCTGGGCTAACTTTGAAAACATTTCAATCCCAATATGGTCTGATTTTAGTCAGACAATATCACCAGTATGACTATTTTAAATACATTTCAATCCCAATATGGTCTGATTTTAGTTTTGAGTTTCAAGGGCAGCTTTACCCATTGCTTGACATTTCAATCCCAATATGGTCTGATTTTAGTCCTCCTTTGAATTTTAGATCTAGACTATCTAAGGTATTTCAATCCCAATATGGTCTGATTTTAGTATACCATAACATGCAATTTTGAGTATTGAGGATAATTTCAATCCCAATATGGTCTGATTTTAGTTAGGATTATTCTTCCATGACCTGTATAAAAAGACTTATTTCAATCCCAATATGGTCTGATTTTAGTGCTGATATTCTTGCCATTTTTAACCACCATACGTAAGTATTTCAATCCCAATATGGTCTGATTTTAGTATGAACCAGGTGGAGTATTTGCTAAAGAGGGACTTGATTTCAATCCCAATATGGTCTGATTTTAGTTTCTTTTGCTGATGAATTCGATTTCAGTATCTGGAATTTCAATCCCAATATGGTCTGATTTTAGTTTCTTTTGCTGATGAATTCGATTTCAGTATCTGGTATTTCAATCCCAATATGGTCTGATTTTAGTTGGGTTATGTCTCCAATCTATCCAATAATAAGAATAATTTCAATCCCAATATGGTCTGATTTTAGTCCTATTGCTCCTATATTGACCTGTAATCTTTCAGTATTTCAATCCCAATATGGTCTGATTTTAGTAAGATACACCACTTCACCATCGCCGTTTAGCCGATATTTCAATCCCAATATGGTCTGATTTTAGTCCAGTTCAGGGTATTCTATAAGGTCCGGTGAATGCCATTTCAATCCCAATATGGTCTGATTTTAGTTTGACTTTTTGCTTTTAGAATCAACTACAAAAAAAGATTTCAATCCCAATATGGTCTGATTTTAGTATAACCTGGCTTACAGGTGCGATCGCCTCTTTGGGATTTCAATCCCAATATGGTCTGATTTTAGTTAAATAACGGGGATGACATAGAAAACACCTTTATCTATTTCAATCCCAATATGGTCTGATTTTAGTGTTTCCAATCCGAACATCTGATTAGGGGTTACACCCATTTCAATCCCAATATGGTCTGATTTTAGTGAAAATTATACTTCGTAATAGTTTAGTATAACGAAGATTTCAATCCCAATATGGTCTGATTTTAGTTCCTTTTTGTTTACTGTTCAGGGCTTGTTCAATCAGATTTCAATCCCAATATGGTCTGATTTTAGTTTGAATATTTTTAGTGTGTTGATTTGTGAAAAAAATATTTCAATCCCAATATGGTCTGATTTTAGTTAGTGCTGCTGCTACTGTTGCATACATTGATAGTAAATTTCAATCCCAATATGGTCTGATTTTAGTCCAATGGTCCGGGAACAGGATTACCACTTTCATCTTATTTCAATCCCAATATGGTCTGA
>NZ_AMPO01000016.1 GCF_000302455.1 Methanobacterium formicicum DSM 3637 | reverse complement strand
AAACGGTAAATCAACCAGCACCACCATAACAGTAGGAAGCTACACACTACCAACCTCAAGCAGCGAAAGCCTAACCACCGGAACAATGACCTTAGATAGTTATGTTGACTTCGCCAGCAGACTAAGCGAATACATACAATCTAACGGCCAAGCACCACCATACGGAGTAATCGGCCTCGGACAAATCAGCTACCAATCACAAATCTACCTATACAGCAGAATACTCACATCCTACGCAAACAACGGCACACTACCAACCACAATAACCGTCAAACAATGGACCAACAACAACATACCCATAACCGAACCAAGTTCTGTAACTATTCAGCAAGTTCTGACTGCGGCACAAACAGTCAAAAACTACATAGAAACCAACAAAGCATTACCCTCAACCGTAACAGTAGGAACAACCACCATAAACATGGCACAATTCCTATACCTAACCACAACAGCAACCACACTACTAAACAATGGCCAACCAACTAGTACCACAATTGGACTAGGAAGTTACACACTACCAACCTCCAGCAGCGAAAGCCTAACCACCGAACTTCTATTAGATGATGACTATGTGGACTTTGCTAAACGTATAGCAGATTATATTGGAAGTAATGGAGCAGCACCTGCCTACGGTTATGCTAATATTGGACAGGTTGGTTATGAGTCCCAGATCTACATGTACAGTAGGATACTGAGTTACTATAAAACCAACGGAGCATTACCCTACAACATAGTGGTTAAATCATGGTCTGCATCTAATATAGGTACCGCTGGAGTTAATGTGCAGTTTAGTATAGCGGATATCGCTGCTACAGCAACTGGTGTGAAAAATAATGTAGAACTTTACAGTTATCTTCCTTCGACAGCCAATGTTGGAGGAGTCAAGATCAGCATTGCCCAGTTCCTGTATTTAGCTACTAAAGCCGTTGTACAAATAAACAGTGGAAACAACTCCCCTATAACACTGGAAAACTACAATTTACCCTCTTCAAGCTCGGAGAGCATAACAAGTAGCGGTGCAATTGGTTTATCAGAGTACGTGGACTTTGCAAGTAGAATTAACTCCTATATGGTAAGCAACAAAATAGCACCGTATACTGGAGTAGTGAGTTTAGGATACCTCGGCTATGAGACCCAGATTTATCTCTTCAGCCAAGTACTTGATTCCTATGCCAACAATGGCGCATTGCCTAGTTCAGTCAGTGTGAACCCATGGATAACAGTTATCTATAAAATACCTGCTGAGTATCTGGTATACATCCAGCCCTCAAATAACTGTCAGTCAGATAATGCTCAGATCATTGCTCTGGCCAACAGTATAACTGCAGGCGCTAGTACACCTTACGAAAAGGCTGTGCTGATATTCAACTGGGTACGGGATAATATCGGTTATTCCTTCTACTATGACACTAAATATGGAGCAGTTGGAACACTGAGCGCTGGATCAGCAAACTGTGTTGATACTTCACACCTGATGATAGCACTCCTGAGAGCATCAAACATCCCGGCACGTTACGTGCATGGATACTGTCAGTTCTCTAGTGGTAGCTGGTACGGGCACGTATGGGTACAGGTATATGCCAATGGGCAGTGGTACACAGCAGATGCCACCAGTTCATACAACACTTTCGGTTCTATAAACAACTGGAATACTGCAACAGCAACTGTATATGGTACATATGCGTCATTAACGTTTTAATAAACTAAAAAACCCCCCTTTTCTTTTTTTTATTCTTTTTATGCTAAAATCACATTTAAAATCTAACATCACGTTAAAAATTAGTTTCTAAGGATTTGATCTAAAAATAACATTTTCCCAAAAGGTATTTATTTTCAGGAAACGATCACTTACAAAAAAAATTATTCTCAAATAAATTATTTCCAATCTCCAATAAACTACCTCTAAATATGAACCATACTTTGAATAAATTGATTTTAGAACTTATTTTTTGTAATCAGATCTATAAAATTACGTTAAACGGAAAATACTTTTAAAAAATAAGGGATGATTATCTTCCAATGAATTTATTAATATTATAAATTACATAGATAGCTTCACTGAATTTTTAAAATAAATATAATTACATGTAGATTTTTCATTTCTTGGAATTGGTGGAATTATGAAGATCGCAATAACTGGAAAGGGAGGAGTGGGTAAAACCACACTGGCAAGTACTCTTGCTGTTATTCTGTCTAAAAAGTATAAAGTATACGCCATTGATGCTGATCCTGACATGAACCTGGCAGGGAGTCTGGGGATACACAAACCCATAACACCCATATCTAAAATGAAAGATCTTATAAAGGAAAGGACAGGTGCAGAACCAGGATCATCCTTTGGAGAAGTTTTTAAAATGAATCCAACCATATCTGATCTTCCAGAGTCCCTTTCAACCGATTACGACCCTGAGGGTCGTCTTAAAATTCTGGTTATGGGTACTGTTGATAAGGGCGGGGATGGATGTGTGTGCCCGGCATCAGTAATGTTAAAAGCTATTCTGCGAAATCTGATCATTAAAAAAGATGAAATTGTTATTTTAGACATGGAAGCAGGGATAGAGCACCTTGGAAGGCGTACTGCAGAGGCCGTGGATGTTATGATTATTGTGGCAGAACCTGGACTCAAATCTCTGGAGACAGCCAGCCGAATTAAAAAACTGGCCACAGATATAGGTATCCAGAAGGTGGTGGCAGTGATTAACAAGGTTGCCAGCCCATTGGAAGAAAAATTTGTGGTAGAAAAGCTTAAAGAAATGGATGTGGATGTGTTAGGCAGTATTCCTCGGGATGATATGGTTGTCATATCAGACATGGAAGGCCTTCCACTGGCTAATTACCCTGATTCGGCAGCTTTTGAGTCGATTGCACAAATTGCAGAAAATATTTTAAATCATTACCCCTCCAATTAACCTATCAATGAGGTCTAAAATATTATGAAGATCAAAGCCACCATCACCTTCAGTTACCAGAACGATAAACAGGCAAAAGTTGCTTTTAAATCACTTCTACCTGAAAATACTGGTTATTTAGAGTCGCGACAAAAATATAATTCTTTAATCTGTAATTTAGAAGGAAAATCACTTAAAACAATACTATCAACTGCAGATGACCTCATATTCTCAGAAATGCTGGTTGAAAAAGTATTGGATATTCAATAAAATTAGAAACTTACAAAAAAAATTATAATAAATATTTAAAACTATTATAAGCTTAAGGATGTTATAAAAATGAAATTCGCATTAAAAGGAGAAGTTTTACTCAGTAAAGATGCTGATGGAGCCTTAGATGATATTACCCATTTTATCCAGCAGGCCAATAATGACCTGTTCCTGAAGGGAGTTGCACCGGAACAAAAAGATGATGCTTCCCAGATCGTGGAGTGGAACCTGGAAGGTAACACTCTCCACCTGGATATAGTCTCCGGTAGACGGGGAAGAGCACATGATGCACTTCTTCGTATGAAAAAACCCCTCACACAACTTTTAGGACCAAAATACCATATTGGTGTTCGGAAAATCACTGTTCAGGATTATCAAATTGAGTTTCCATCCAGGGAACTGGTTGATGTAAGCGAAATGCCCTATGTAGAGGATGCAACATTCGATGATGGAAAGATGGTTATCCAATTCCAGCAACTGGAAGAGGGAGATCTCAGAAACCACGTGGTGGACAGGGTGGTTAAGCATGTTCTGGCAGAGACTGAAAGGATGGATTCCGCTGAAGACGAAGATGCAGATGACATTCTAACCCGCCAGGTTACCAAAATCGAACCAGGAACCATAACTGGACGCAGTCAGAAATTCCCAGTATTTTTTGAAGGGGACCCCACTGAAGAGGCAGTTAAACAGGGTTGGGTTAAGAAGTTCCCGGGTAAGGGACAGTGGTTCTACGGACCCAAGTTCATTGCACTGCAGCGTGCCATTGAAGATATATTCATGGAGGTTCTGGTGGAAAAACTGGAATTTTTCGAGTGCATGTGGCCTAAACTCATACCCATACCAGTGATGAATAAGATGCGTTACCTGGAAGGACTTCCAGAGGGAATGTATTACTGCAGTGCACCCCGCCGAGACCCAGAACTATTTAAAAAGTTCAAAAACGAGCTTTTAATAAAAAAGGAAGTTCCCATTGATCGCCTGAAAGATGGTTTGAAAGACCCATCTTACGTTCTGGCACCGGCTCAGTGCGAACCATTCTACGAGTTCTTCAGTCACGAAGTTCTAGATGAAAAAGACCTACCCATAAGACTCTTTGATAAGAGTGGCTGGACCTACCGATGGGAAGCTGGTGGAGCCAAGGGTTTGGATCGTGTGCATGAATTCCAGAGGATTGAACTGGTCTGGTTAGGCACACCGGATCAGGTGGAAGAAATTCGTGACGCTACACTGGAAATATCACAGGAACTGGCCAACAAAATGGAACTGGAATGGTACACTGAAATCGGTGACGACCCATTCTACCTGGAAGGTCGAAAGGTGGAAGAGCGAGGCATAGAATTCCCAGACGTCCCTAAATACGAGATGCGTGTTGTTGTACCCGGTGCTGATAAGGGAGTAGCCGCGGTTTCTGCCAACGTTCACGGTACCCACTTCACAGAAGGATTTTCCATTAAAGAAACCCACAACCACACCTTATGGACTGGTTGTACTGGTATTGGAATAACCAGATGGTTATTTGGTTTCCTGGCACAGAAAGGCTTTGATAAGGAGAACTGGCCAGAGGTTGTTCGCAAGCGAGTAGGAACTGTTCGCACACCGCAGGTTCTGACCTGGCCTTAGATAACTTAAAGGTTAAATCTAAATCCATTGAATAATCATAGTATTTCTACTGAAGAAAAAAATCACAAAATACAATCAGTAGATTTATTTTATTCTTTTTAGTATTCCTAATATTTCATATTCGTTTTTCAATATCTAAAGTAATCCTAGTAATCCCTAGTAATCCCTAGTAATCCCTAGTAATCCCTAGTAATCCCTAGTAATCCCTAGTATATCCATAGTATATCCATAGTAATACCCATAGTAATCCTAATAATCTCTAGTATCCTTCAATAGTCACAGTATTTTTTTAGTTCAATTCCTTAAAAATATCATTTTATACGAAAAATGCCAGTTATGAAGACTTAAATCAAAATAGAGTAGCTATAATTAAGAAATAGTAAATTTGTAGTATAAATATTCGTTGCTATTAAAAAATTAAAAAATTAAAAAAATAAAGAAGGATTAGACTGAAATGGGCCTATTCTTCTTTGGTTTCTTCTTCAGTTAGTTTTTCTGGAACTTCTTCAGTAGAAACTTCTTCTTCAGTAGACTCTTCTACTTCTTCCTTGCGGGTGAATGAATCAATGAAGTCTACTGTAGCAATGTCCATGTTTTCCTGGATGTCCCGTGCAATGCGGAACCTGGCCATGGTTACATCCATGTAAGGGCGCTGGTCGAATTTGGCCATTTCATCCATTGCGATGATGACTTTATCATCTTCAATGGTTACCTGGTGTTTTTCAGAGTCCAGGTTGGGGGCAGGGTAATGCAGGTCGATTAGGCTTCTGATTTTTTCAGTGTCATCTTCAATGATTTCCACTACTTTTACCTGGTATTCCAGGTTTTTACCGGCAAGTTCATGGTTGAAGTCCAGTCTTACTCGACCTCCACTAACACTCCTTATGATACCAGTGTTTCCTTCTGAGGTGATGGCCATTCCTACCTGTGGTTTTATGCCCTGTTTTTTGAACTCGGACATTGGAACCAGCTGGATCATACCAGGGTCACGTTCACCGAATGCTTCTTCAGGAGTTAGTTGGATGGTTTTTTCTTCACCTGCTTCCATGCCTTCCAGTGCAGTTTCCATTCCCTTTAGGACATGACCTCCACCCACGATTATGGATATTGGTCCGTAAGTTTTCTTGTCTGAGTGTATTCCGTTTTCTTCTGCTAACTCTTCAACAGTAGTATCAAAGATATCACCGGTTTCAGTAATTTTTCCGGTGTATTCAAGCTTTATAAAGTCTCCATTCTTCACTGGCATATCTCTAGCCTCCTATGTGATAATCTCTTTTTAAATTCTCTTAGAACTTCTTTATTTTTATAGTTTAATATGCGTATGGTTGAGGGGTAATTCTCAATATATCTATGCATGGTGTCCCTATCAATACGCGCCTCCAATGAGGATAAGACCCTTTGAACATGATGTCTACTGAATCCACGCGCAATACAACTTTCTATTTCAGTTAGATTATTGAATGGCCTTTTATCGATCATATTCTCAATGGTACGCTCATCAAGTAGGCTAAGGGATTTTAGATCAGGAACTGTGGCATTGTTAGCTGTGAAAAGGATAGTTTTCTCATCCCGAGTCTGGTGAAGAGGTGCTCTTTTATTTTCCATCTCTTCCCTCATGATCCTTATTGTTTCAGGAGGTAACATTTCCTCGGCTGATGCTAAAACTCCAGATACAACTGCTTCTCTAATTACAGTTCCACTTACTCCCTCTATCCTGGGTATGAATATGAATTTATTCTTGAAGTTGAAGCCAATTTTAGTAAGTGACTTTGATAAAGATACAATAACGTAATTATCTTCATTGAGTTTACCCTTTAATAAAACTTCTCCATTTTCCATATCCACCATACGGTATGGTTTGGGAGCTACTCCAGTGCCTCTGCCTATTTTTTCCAGTAGAATTTCAAAGTCCGGATCCGGTTTATACCCTCGGGGGATATAATCTGCATCCAGGGCCTGGAATGTCTTGGCCAGGCAGAGTGAGTACTGTCCTGATCCCATTATACCCATAGGGGGACCTTCAACCACGATATCAGCACCAACCGCAATGGCTGCCCTGGCACGTGCCTGTCGGGTCATGATGTAAGGTAATCCTCTTCCACTGCGTTCGAATAGTCCGGGGACTACTGCCACGAATATTCCATTTGGAACCTTTTTTTTGGCCTCCAGAAGGCAGTGCAGATGACCTTTATGCAGGGGGTTGTATTCTGTGAAATCAGCTAATATTTTAGTATCAGATGAATCAGATCCTGTATCCGGCAAATCTGATCCCATATCAAGTGAATCTGGCCCAGGATTTTGCGGATTTGATCCCATATCAGGTGAATCAAATTCCATGTCAGGTGAATCCAATTTAGATTTAGGATATTTAGGCAGAAAACGTGCATCTTTCAGGAATGTTTTCCTGTCCCTGACTATCATTGCTTTTACTAAATTTTCTACAGAAGACATGACATCCCCATTACTTATTGACATCATCAATGTTATATGATTATCCTTACAGAAACATCTACTGTGAAAATGATTGTAATTGAAAAATGCTAAATTAAAAAAAATAATTAAATTATAGGGCGTTAAATATGCTGGATATATGTATTACCAACTGTAAACTTGATATAGGAACTGAAGAGGTTTGTTTAGGAATTGAAGATGGGAAAATAGTTTCTATCAAAAAATTACCCACAGATGCTAGTTCAACCATTGATGTTAATAGTAAACTGGTTCTTCCCGGACTTATCGATGCTCATGTTCATTTTAGAGATCCTGGACTCACTAAAAAGGAGGATTTCTTCTCAGGTAGTGCTGCTGCTGCCGCTGGGGGTTTTACAACGGTTATTGATATGCCTAACACAATTCCGCCCACCAATACAACCCAGGCATTGAAAGAAAAAATGAGGATCGCTCGGGAAAAGAGTTTGGTGGACTTTGGTCTACATGTTGGAGTTGCTGATCTAGCTTCTATCAAAGAGCTTACTGAATATAAGCCAGCATCATTCAAAATTTTTATGGATCTAGTAGATTGTGACTTTTTAATAGAGGCTTTCTGTAAGATAAATGAGGTTCGAGATAATCTACTAAATGGAGTTCCTAGTCATCCATTAATTTCATTACATGCTGAAGATCCAGATGTGGTTAAGCAGTGCACCAATAAAATGAAAAAGGAAGGATCTGATCCTGAATTATATTCACAAGCTCGTCCACCCCAGGCTGAAATTGAAGCAATCCAGAAAGCCATTTTACTGTCGAAAAAATTCAACCAAAAAATACATTTCTGCCATGTCAGCACCCCAAAATCTCAAAAAATCATAAATCAAGCCAAAAATGATGGATTGAATGTGACATCTGAAATTACACCTCACCACCTGTTCCTGAATTCAAGTTACCTGAGAAAATATGGTAACCTGGCCAAGACTAACCCTCCACTGCGTGATGAGAAAAACCGATTAACTGTGGATAATTTATCCCAAATAGATATAGTGGGAACCGATCACGCCCCCCACACACTTGAAGAAAAAAATAAAGACGTGTGGAATGCTCCTCCAGGTATTCCTGGACTTGAAACTGCATTACCCCTTCTTTTAACCCAGTTGAATCAGGGTAAAATAATTGTTGGAGATATCAAACGATTACTATGTGAAAACCCTGCAAAAATATTTAATATCCCCAATAAAGGTTTTATAAGAAAGGGAATGGATGCAGATCTGGTAGTGATTGATTTAAAGAAATCATATGTTATTGATCCTGCTAATTTCCAATCTAAAGCCAAATATTCCCCATTTGAAGGTTTTCATGTCCAGGGAGTGCCAGTTATGACCTTGGTACGGGGGCAGAAAGTTATGGAAAAAGGCCATATTCTAAAAAACCAGGGAAAATTCATTTATTCATGAAAAGATTTTAGTCGAAAAATTTTAGTTTTAAATAGAATTTATTTATAAATAGAATCTTTTCGTTGATTTTATTGTTCTTTCAAAAAAAAAATTGGGAAAAAATTTCCCGTTATTTTTTTCTGAAAATGACTGCGGATAAACCAGTCAATACAAGTAACAGTGCCATTACAAGGGATGGTAAAGGCATTCCTGTATTTTGCATTCCCACAGTATTGTTCTCTGGTTGGGGTTGTTCTTTGACGTTGATAACTGCTGTTGCATTTCTTTGGTCCAATATAGGGTCATAAGATGCAGTGTATACATGGGCGTGGTTTTCGATTGGTCCTAACTTTTCAACTCCAACCGTTAGTATTAGCTGGGCTATTGTGTTTATAGTTAGGTTTCCAATGGTCCATATACCTGTTTCAGGATTGTATGATCCATAATTAGCTAGGGACCCAATGTATTTAAGTCCAGCTGGGAGTTTATCAAGGACATAAACATCTACAGCAGTATCTGGTCCCCAGTTTTGCACTATAAGTGTGAAGTAGATAGTTTCATGGAGATAAGGTTGTGGGTTACTGACTGTTTTTTCAATAGTTACATGAGATGTTTGAATCTCATTGTAGACTGATGCGGTTTTCCTACCAGATGGATCTGTTTCTGATGAAGTTGCTGCAGTGTTGTTCAGGCCCTGTGTGGCATTGGAAATTACAGTACCATTAATCCATATGGTTACATTCTGTCCTGGTGCCAGTCTATCGATTATTGGGGTTATATTCAGGGGATTAGTGTATGCAGTCCATGATATTCCGGTTGATGTGGAGTAATATGTGTTTTCCAACAAGTCTGGTGTGTAATAATCATCAAAGTTAACATTCAGAGCATCAGAAGGTCCTTCATTGGTTATTACTATGGTGTAATGGATTGGGTAACCTTTTACTATGTTATTTACATCTGATCCTTCTGTTACGGATGTTTTTGTAATATTCAGGATAGCCCTGGTGTTAATCACCGTGGTGGTGTTGTCTGTGAGGTTACCAGTCAAATTGGTGGTATTGCTGGAAACAAAAACAGTGTTATTAATGAGTCCCGTGGCATTGGATGGTACTAATCCTCTCAGATACAGATACGCAGCCCCATTTGCATTCAAACGACTAAACACATACTCATAAGGAGCCAACCAAACACTCCAGGACACATTATCCAAACTATACTCCTGACCAGTCAAACGTGAATCCAAAACATCACCAACCTTCACATTCAACGCATCACTAGGACCGAAATTGGTCACAGCAATAGTGAAGACCAACGGCTCACTCTGCCCCGCAGTAACA
>NZ_AMPO01000015.1 GCF_000302455.1 Methanobacterium formicicum DSM 3637 | reverse complement strand
AATAACTATCCAAACTCAGAAACTTCCAAAATCATGATTATTTAAACCCCTAAAAAATCATCTAACTGGAATATCATCTAATTATATACACATACCCAGCTTGGGGGCCACAATTCTTTTTATATCACTGTGCACCTTGTTCACACCATTGCCTGCATTAACTACCATGAACCCATGCTGTTGGGCCAGTTTAAGGTATTTTTGGCGGACACTTTCCAGGAAATTTGCCTCTTCAAAGCTGTCGGTACCCTCACATCGGGTGAGTGCAGTTTCAATTTCAAGATCCAGAAGTATCACCAGATCCGGTTCCAGGGCGTGTTGATTTATCTGGGCAATCCACTCTTCACTATTCTGATAAGCCAGGCTGGAGTAGAATGAACGGTCACTGAGCACAATTCGGTTCATTTTTTCTTCTTTACAGATAGTATCCATGAGAAGAGTTCTATCAGCAGCAAAAAGGAGTGCTAATGTCCTTTGGAATCCTTCATCCTGGGCCCCAGGGTCCTGGAGCATTTTCCGGATGAGACGACCCACTGGTGAATCAGTAGGTTCTCTGATACGGGTTACGCTAAGACCACATTTTTCAAGCCATTTTCCCAGGCATTCCAGTTGTGTGGATTTTCCTGAGCCATCAATTCCCTCTAAACAGATGTACATAACCTTTCCTATCCCCTAAATAACTAATAAAGTTTGGCAAATTCTCTAGTTTTAATACAATTCCCAGCTCATTCCATAGAATTCCCAGCTCATTCAATATTCATCTGCACAAAAATATGCATAAAAAGTCCTTAACATAACTTAACTTATAAGTCGAGACATGTTAGCATAAGAGTTGATTCAGAGTTAGTCAATCTTTAATACCATTACCACAATTAAAAATCCAAATTCTCTTATATAGGGAGGAAGTACTAAGATTTATGGATAACGGCGACATCATAGGTTTAATACTTGTTTATGCATATGTGATACTTATACTGGTGATTTCAGAGAGGGTGCTTAAAAAGCATCCAAATTTCAGTCGAAAGTTCCTGCACATCATGGTGGGTAATGTTTTATTCATATTACCCCTCTTCCAATCCCGATGGGTAATGGCCTTTCTGGCAGCTGCTCCTTTCATTCTCTTAACCTTTCTTATAAGCCCCTATTCTCCATTAAAGATAAAAGATAGAATATCTGGTTCAGGCCATGGTCTGGGTCTGGTATATTATGCCATCTCCTGGACTGTTCTAGCGCTCATTTTCTTTGACCAACCATGGATTATAGGTGTGGGCATAGCTGCCATGTCTTATGGAGATGGAATGGCTTCATTGGTGGGTATGAAGTATGGTAAGATAAAATACAATCTTACCGGGGACACCAAAAGTTTGGAAGGTTCCCTGACCATGTTTTTAGTGCTCATATGTACCGTAGGGATAGTTTTAGCTTATTATGCTGTACCCATTCAACCAATGGTAATTGTGAGTGTGGCACTGGTAGCCACAGTATTCGAAGCAATAACACCAAAAGGCCTGGATAACATCACAGCCTGTTTTTCAGCGGTTATAACCTACATTTTACTGACTTTATAATTTTTATACTCCTGGAGAGAATATGCGCTTTATTATCATTGATGGACTTGACGGGTCAGGGAAGAGTACCCAGGCCAGATTAATACAAGATAAATATCTTAGTAAAGGCGAAAGTGTTATCCTCAGGGAACATCCCTCTTTAGATAATTCTTACGGTCAAAAGGCCAAAAAAGCTCTTTTAGGCAGGGGAAAGATCAACAAAATCAAAGCATCAACTTATTATGCCATGGATGTTATCCGTTCGGTTAAAAAATATGATGGTAAAGCAGATAACGTTATCATGGTTCGTTATTTAATGGGAGTAGCCTACCTTCCACTTCCACTGGCCAGGCTTCTTTACTGGTTCTTTACCCTGATCCTTCCCACATCTGGATACATGTTCTTTCTGGATCTGGAACCCGACGAGTCACTCCAAAGAATGTCAACCAGGAATGATGAGGAAATGTTTGAAAACCGGGATGACCTGATTAAGGTGAGGAAAAAAGCCCTGCAATTGGCCCATAACTGGCATATTATCAACACCGCAGGAAGCATTGAAGAAGTAAAAGAGGATATCCATACAATTTTAGATGATCTGGATAAAAAATATTGATATTAAAATAAAAATATGGATATGAATCAAAATATGGAAAAATTGATTGGAAAAATTGATAAAAATTGACTTAAGATAAAAAATTAGGATAAATTTATTGCTGATTTTTTCAAACTAAAAATGGACTGGGCGGGATTTGAACCCGCGGCCTCTGCCTTGCGAAGGCAACGCTCTCCCACCTGAGCTACCAGCCCCAATTAATACATATCAATAAAATAGTTATTATATTCATTTAAATCTTATTTAATATCATTTAAATAATTTTAAATATAAAAGTAGTAAATACTTATAGGCAGTATAGTACTAATCTGGAATATTCAATCAAAATACACTTCTTCATATAATAATAGGGAGTAGTAAGCTGTCATGGGCTTTAGAGATCCTAAATTCAATTTTAGTAAGTTAGTGCCCCTTTTATTGTTATTCATTATTTTATCCTTTGTTTTTTTATTTTATATGTCTTTTTCCACAGATGGAACAACAGACTACAGTGATTTCCCTGAAATCCATTCTTCTGATCGTATTTTAATTATTGCCCCACATGCGGATGATGAATCTGTAGCAGCAGCAGGATTGATTAAAAGAACCTTGGAAAAAAACGCCACAGTTGAAGTGGTGGTCATGACTGATGGCAGCGCCTCGGACAGTAGGAAGGAATTTTCAGATTACCTGAAAAAAATTGAAGATAAAAACCGCACGGAAACTTTACCCAACATAAGGCATATGGAAGTTCTAAATGCTTTAAATAAAATAGGGCTCAACCAGAGCAACGTTATTTTTTTGGGTTATCCTGATGGCGGTCTTAGATCCATGTGGCAAGATAATTGGGACTCTAAAAACCCTTATCAAAGTAATAACGCCTTCAATAAGTTGAATCATTCCATATATAACTTTACTTACCAGCCTAATGTTTCTTATTCTGGTGAGAATGTGAATCAGAATTTGGAACAGATCATGACTGATTTCCATCCAAACATTATTCTTTATCCAGATAGTGAAGATAAACACCCTGATCACTGGGCAACTGGTAATTTTGTAAGGTATGCAGCATTGGAAACTAATTATAGTGGTATGAATTACACCTACATTGTTCACAGTGGATCAAATTGGCCTTCTCCTCTTTTATTTAGTCCTAAACTGAGTCTGTTGCCCCCCTCAAATTTAGATACAAATGAACAGTGGCTAGTATTACCATTGGACCAAACTGAAATTGATACTAAATATAAAGCGATAGACTCATATCAAAGTCAATTAACTGGTAGCTGCGGATACTTGAAATCTTTCATCAGATCTAATGAGTTATTTGCCGTTGACCCCCCATTAAAAATAGAAAAAATTAATGTAACGATATATTCCTTAAATGATACAGTTTTATCACCATATACAATTTCAAACAGTAATGATCAAATTCCAGACAATAAAACAGATGGATTAATCTCATTTCACAAATCATACAACTTTATAACATATGAAAAAATTTTATCTAATAATACAACCGCTTTTTCCTCATCAGAATATTTACTGAAGAATAATAATTCACATGCTGCTCAAGAAGACAACGAACCAGAAGTACGGGCTGTTTTACATGATAACCAGAGTGTTTATATAATTATAGATGCTGCTAATGCAACGAATAGGGATCTGATTATAAATTACCATTTTCGCATTTACAATGGAAAAGATTTTAAACGAGTGGATGTAATGGCCAAGAATGGGCACGTTCAGTACATATACGCTGATAATAATAGTATTAAACTCAATAAATCACCTGAAATAGAGTATGTTGACAATGAGATCGTTTTAAAACTTCCAGTAGATGTTTTTCATGATTTTAATGCAATTATGATGGGTTTTGATATCTTGAGGTTCAGAACAAGAGAATAAGGTGATTAACTAACATGGAAGAACTGAAATTCGCATATCCTTAAGTTTATCCTGTTTTTTACAATCTTATTCATATCTTTAGCTTAGTCCAAAATTTAAAACCATAAGGAATACAAAGCTATCTAAATTAAAAAGTAGACATCTAAAACCGGGTAAAAAAATCAACACCAATAACTTTACAGTCACAAGAAAAATAAAAGGTATATGATAAAAAAAAGAATAGTGGGAGTTTTAATCCACAGCCATTTGTTCAATCTGTTCTTTGGAAAGCTTTAGTATCATGTAGTCCCCAATTTCTGCAATATCATCGCTGGAGATCAGGAACTGTTTCCGGTTGAAGGTTCCGCCCATGGAGATGATTACATTGTTAATGAGGCATTCTGAGGGGTTAATAACCATGTCCTGAATTTTACCTATTTCCATACCTTCCTTGGCAAGAACCACCTTTCCCTCCAAATTTTTGAATCTTGATTCCTTGGGAGCAAGATCATCAAGCTTGTCCACTTTGACCTTATTCTCCAGTGTTTCCCCATTAAATTTTAACTGAACATAATCTCCTATAGCCGCTACATCGTTCTCTTTAACAGCAAAAAATTTTTTACTGAGAGTAGATCCAGTGGATATGAATATCTGTTCAACTAAACATTCTTTTATTGTGACAGCCAGGTCTTCTACTTTCCCTACTTCCTTGGCTTCAATATCGATTACCTTCATTCCAATAAAGTCACTAACTTTCATTTTACACCCACCTTACATAAAGATCTTTAATATTTTTATTTATGTTAATGATATAATAAATTATGGGTATTATCAATATATAGTCGTTTTTCGTTATTTTATGCAGATTAACAGAGTTCCTACGATTAAAAGAGGAATAAAATTTTTTAAAGTTTAAACAAACGGGTATAATCAGGATTCAGATTGGGGTGATTGCTCCCATATTAAATCTGTAAAAAATAGTTCTGTAAATAATTCAATTCTGCACATAATAATAAGTGTAATTCTTACCATAATTTAATCAGAGAATCTTTCATTATTTAGAAATTTATTTACGAATAGTTCATGTTAACAGAAGGTCTTGTTGGGGTTATAGAAAATGATCAAAAAAGACAAACTGGTAGAACGAATAGAAGAAACAGAACTGGAAAGGGCACAGATCGGAAAGGATGTGTGGGAAAAACATATCTATTTAGAAAATAAAGTTCTCATTGTTGGTTATGAAGAAGAGGAATCATTTGATGAACAAACCCCTGGAAAAGAAATGATTAAAAATTACTACTGGTACTGGGAGATCAGGGATGCAGGAAGCTGGGAAGTTCTATTCGATAATCATGATAAAGAGTTCAATTTTTGCGAATCAGTTATCGGAGAGT
Source organism: Methanobacterium formicicum DSM 3637 (assembly GCF_000302455.1). NCBI lineage: Archaea > Methanobacteriati > Methanobacteriota > Methanobacteria > Methanobacteriales > Methanobacteriaceae > Methanobacterium > Methanobacterium formicicum. Next base: position 18,356 of record NZ_AMPO01000015.1, on the reverse strand, counting down.
ACACTGACCAGGATCGGGTGGAAGACATGGTGGGAGATATTGAAGAGGAAGATGTTTGCACCTGGAGCGAACAGGACTGGATTGAAGATATTTCCCAGGAAATAGCTGATGAAGCAATTGAATGGTTGGAAACCATTAAAAAATGAGTTAATTGTTTTGTATGAATTTATCATCTTACCATTAATATTTAGTGAATCCACCAATAATAGGTTAACTCAACTAAAAGGTAAACTCATTAATAAATCTAATTTAAAAAAACCTAATATTCCCAATAATTACTCAAATTGTTACTAAGAGAAATGGGAGTTACTAAGAGAAATGGGAATATGGAACGGATTACTTACAAAAAAATAGATTAAATCATTGGCCAAAAAAAAGAGAAAAATAATTATTTATTTTTACTCTTCAATCTCTTCAACTGGCCTGTTTTTAACAGATTCTGCCTTTATTAAGGATCCTAAGACTCCTCCAACTGCTGCCACTACTATTTGAAGGATTAAATTCATGACAGAGTAGAGTAGTATACTGCTTATGTAATCTCCGTATCCTAAGGAGTAATAATAGATTATTAAAAAGACATTGACTATTAATCCACCAATTAATCCTAAAATGGCCCCATTGATGGCCCCATTTTTTTCACTTTCATTGATCATGAATCCAACTATAAGTCCGGCCAGTAAAAATGAGGGCAACAGTATGCTTACACTTGAAATCAAATCTGAAATCACATAAAGTGTTATCACTAAGACAATTCCGATTATAATTGGTCTCCATTTCACGATTTCTTTAATCAAACTATCCACTCCTGATTTTAAGATATTTTTACAGTTTATAATCCTCAAAAAAAATTGGGATGGGATTTTTTTACAATCTCAAATCCCTAAACATATTTTATGAGGTGATATTACCGTGACCATTAGATTTTATTCAGGACATTCATCTTTAATCCATTTTGAATTTCCGAATTTTTCCAATTAACAATTCCACAGCTATTGTTTTATGAAGATTGTTTAAATATTTATTCCAAACTTTCTACCAATTTCTACCAAATTACCCCCAACTCAATTTAAAAAAAATAACAAATTACCATTATTCTTAAAAACAATTTTGTAATGTAAAGCGGATGTTCATTCCGGATTTTATTATTTTTTTTCGCGCTTTTTCATGATTATGAAATATATAACCACTAACACAATAATTACAGTGATAATATTACCTATATAGGATATTTTGTCTTCTAACACCTGGTAAATGTTTCCAAAGAACCATGCCAGCAGTCCCCATCCCAATATCTGGACTGCAGAACCCATGAACGTGGTGATAATATATTTTTTTAGGTCGTACCGAATTAGACCACAGAAAAGATTGATGGCTATGCTGGGGATTACTGGAAAACAACGGGCCAGGAACATGAATATATCATCATAGCGACTCTCTTTGAACTTCTTTTCCACATCTTCCACATCTTTAACAGAAACTCCAAGATATTTACTGGTTCGTTCTATGAAAGGTTTTCCCAGTTTATATGCCAGAATATAATAAACAAATGAACCTAAAGTAATCCCCAAAGAAGCAGGGATCACAATTTTGACAATTAAAGTCCCCAGTGCAGCTATTGAAAAGCTAGTTCCCTTCAGAAGGATGAAGGTTGAACTTACAACTATTAAACTAGCTGGAATGGGCACAATTATCTGTTCCAGGATGCAGCCTAAAAAAACTGTCCAGGACACGTTAACCATGATAAATGATTCCAAGCTGTTAATTATTTCCGAAAACATGATCCCCTCTAATATTTACCTTGATTTAAAATTCATTTTAGATTAACAAATCTAATGTCAATTCAATATTTCATCTATTAGTTTTTAGTTATTGATTAAACCTTATTCTTTGTCCAATCATTATCCCTAATAATAGTAAGATGCTTAATTTCCCTATCTAGGCTAAACATTTCATATGATAAAGATACTCAACCAGTACCCCATGGTGATGAAGATACTCAACCAGTACCCCATGGTGATGAAGATACTCAACCAGTACCCCATGGTGATGAAGATACTAAATCAGTACCTCCATTATGGTAAAGGTGCTTAATCCGTATTCCCTTTATGATAGAGGATAAGTATGCCCACAAACATTAAAATACCAAATAGGAGTTGAGTGTCCTTTAAAGGTTCTCCTAAAATAATAAAAGCAGTTATGGCCCCAAATATGGCGCTGGTGGAGAAAATGGATCCGGTGCGGGTTGATCCTATTTCACGTATTGCAATGTAGATCAAAATTATTGCAAAGCTCATGCAACCCCATCCAATTAAAAGCAATAACGGAATCATGTTTAAGGGGAGTTGGAAACTTAATCCAAGGAAAATACTTATTATAAAAAGTATTGACCCCCCAATTCCACATTTAAGACCTGTAAGAAAGAATATGTCTCGTTTATTGCTTAAAAATTTGGTTAAAGTCGTGTCCATAGCCCAAAAGAAGGATGCTAAAACCACCAGGAGGCTCCCCATTAAATTCTGGTCAAATGATATATTCTGCAAGTTATTGGTACTCAAAAAAATTGCTCCCACCATCAGAAAAGCAAATCCAAGTATATCTTTGGTTTTAACACGCTCTTTCAGGAAAAATATGCCCAGAATAATGATGAACAGTATTTCAACATTAGTTAAAAGAGCAGCGTTAACTGCGGTTATCTGGTTTAAACCAGTTAAATATAGTGCAGGGGCAATAACCGCACCAAAAAGTGCGGTTAAGAATAGTGTAAGGTAATTTCTTCGTGAAATATGAATTTCAACCTTGCTTTCACGGTGAATGATTTCCAGTATATAAGGGTGTAAGGGTGAAATTCTTATTAAAAATAGCAGTGCACTTGCCAGGAGGTAAACCATTGCTGCCAGGGCCAGGGGATGTAAATAACCCAGTAGTATTTTATCTAAGGAGAACCAGACCCCAAAGAGCAATGCTACCATTATTGCACACAGATATCCCCAGAAGCGATTCACTCACACACCACGTTAGATTTAAGTAAAGATAGGAATTTAGTTAGATAGATATCTAGAATTATTTTGAAGTACTCTATTTTGAAGTATCTTATAAGTTCTACTTGTTCTGATTTTATAAATGATTTTATAAAGATTACACTTCAAAAATAAGATTAATTGTAATAATAAAAATTAGATAGTAAAACCAAAGATCAGATGTTAAAAATAGAGATTAAATTGTAAAACTAGATATCATACTGCAAAAATAAAATCATATCATGAAAACCATATAAAAAGAATTATTTGTAATTTATAGCAAGTATCGAGGTTTAAATCATGAAAACTGCTTATTTACTGGTATTTGATGGTTTATCTGACTGGGAACCGGGTCTGGCAGTGGCTGAAATAAACAAATCCAATGAGTATCAAGTTAAAACTGTTGGTTTCAAAAGAGAGGTTGCAGTCACCATGGGTGGAATTTCCATAGTGCCTGATTGCACCCTTAATGAGATTAACTACACGGATGCAGCGATTTTAATATTACCCGGGGGAGAAATGTGGGAAAGTGATCCAGTAATGGACCTGGTCCCGGTGGTAAGGAAATTCATTGGTCTGAAAATACCAGTTGCCGCCATATGTGGACCTACCGTCTTTTTAGCCCGCCATGGATTGGTTGAAAACAAATCTCATACCAGTAACGGTAGCAAATACCTTAAAAATTTAATTGGAGAATATCCGGGCAGTGAACTTTATCTTAACCAGCCTTCTGTTTCCAGTAATGGGTTGATCACTGCCAATGGGATAGCTTCTGTGGAATTTGCCCGGGACATACTGGGGGAACTGAATATTTACAATACTGAAACCCTGGAAAGCTGGTACAATTTTTTTAAAACACCATGGTTGGATGATTAAGAATCATGGCTTTAATTTACTACTTAGAACCCCTTTAATTCATAATTAACATTAATTCCAGACTCCAGCTACTGATCCATAATTACATTTATCGGTTTTTCCAAATTCCTAATTACCATGTAATCAAGTTCCCAACTAATTCCTAATTACCATCTAATCCGGGTTTCCACATCTATTCATAATTACCCTTTATTTATTTAGGATCAACCAGCCCATTTTATTTAGGATCGTCCAATCCCCATTTCTTTCTGAATTTTAATTTCTGCTGGGCATTCATCCAGTGACTTCCATCACAGTAAGGTTTGTTCTCAGATTTACCACAGCGACAGAGCGTGATCCGGTTACGGGACTCATACATGGTTCCATCAGCAGATTCTATAGGTATTCCACCCCTCACCCAGATTGGTCCCTGGCATTTCTTCTGTTCATCACGGACCAGTACAATAGATGGTTCAAAGTCCTTTTCAAATGGTTTCCCTGTTTTTATATCCCACAATACCAATCTACCAGATGGGCATATCATGGCTTCTTCAATTGCGGTTTGTTTGGCTTCAGGATCATCTGATTTCTCGATTAAATTCCTGATCCCCCCTGACCTCATGCAGAAACGGGAATGGTCACAGAATTCATGTGCATCGGTTAACCTGAGCTCAGGGCCTTCAAATATCTCAGCCTTTTCAGTATAAGGTTTTCTACTGGCAGTTTCAGTACCATCAAAATCAGTATCATTATGTGTGCCATCACAGTAGGGTTTATTCTTAGATTTCCCACACCGACAGAGAGTATAAGTATCCTGCAGAGGAAATTCTTTTTCAGCAACTAAGTCTTTAGTGTGACCCGCTTCATCAGTGATTATTATCTGCTCATACAGAGGAACACCACCGGAAACAATATATGGGCCATTTTTAACGATTTTAATCTTCATTTTGTTTTTCAACTGATTATTTTCAACCATTAAAAACCCTTCCCCAGTGAATTATAGATCTTATTGAATTAGTCTAAGTGAATAATTCTTATTGAATTTATCTAAGTCAATTAATTATATCTTATTTAATAGAACAGCATAATTAAGTAATGTATCATGGATGTGAAAGCAGGAAGGAATAATATCTCAGGGATAATGTAACAGGAGATTAATTCATTATTAAACATCATATTGAGGATCATTAATGTTAAAAAGATGAATAAAACCATTTAAAATCAACCATTAAACATACATCTGATAAATATTTGGGGGTTTCGACCTGGTTATAACAATATTCACTGTAATTTCCATAGTAATCATTTTAATTATAATAATTGCGCTTTCTATGCTTTGGCCCCTGGCTATAGGAGCAGCTTATTCTCCATCATCCAGGAAGGTGGTTCAGAAGATGCTGAACATGGCTGAAGTAAATGCTGATGATGTGGTCTACGATCTGGGATCAGGAGATGGTAGAATAGTAATTGAAGCTGCCCAGAACTACAATGCACTGGGAGTGGGAGTGGAGGCTGATCCTTTAAGGGTGATCCTGTCCAGACTAAAGATCATTAGATGGGGATTACAGCATCAGGTGAAGATTATCTGGGGGAACTTATTCCACCAGAATCTCAGCCCGGCTACGGTAGTTGTTCTCTTTCTGTGGGGGAGAACCAATGAAAAATTAAAGGATAAACTCCAGGAAGAACTTAAACCTGGAACTCGTGTTGTATCCTATGTGTGGAAGTTTAAAGGATGGAATCCAGTTAAAGTAGATAAAAAAGAGGAGATCTATCTCTACATCATCGAGTAAAATTCTTTAAAACTAAAAAATAAGGATACTAAACCTTTTAATTCTTTTTTAATTCATAAACTATTCAGATTTTTGCCTAATTCAATTAAGAGAGGATAATCTTAAATTCCAGAACTCATCTCGTATATTGTTTCTTTAAATTATTGGTTTTTTATCAAATTTTATTTTTTTCCATTAATGTTCAGATAGAATTATTATTGATCTTAAATATAAGTGTAATAAAGTGTTACAAGCAGAATTAGGATGATTGGATCAAATATTTTCAAACAAGGAGGGGTAACTATGCCAAAAGTAGTACATTTTGAAATACCTGCAGATGATCCAGAAAGGGCCATAAACTTCTATAAAGAAGTTTTCGGATGGAAAATTGATAAATGGGAAGGTGAATTTGACTATTGGCTAGTCGAAGCAGGAGAAGAAGATGAACCCGGTATCAACGGTGCCATAAAGCCAAAGGAGTTTGGAAATATGGTTAGTGATGTGATCAGTGTTGATTCCTACGATGAATTTGCCAAGAAAATTGAAATGTCCGGGGGGAAGATGATAACTGAAAAAATGACCATTCCAGATATGGGTTACACCGGATCCTTCCAGGATACTGAGGGGAATATACTGGGCATAATAGAAATTTTCCCAATGGATTAAACTCTAATTGGAATGAATATGGCCAATGAAAGTAGTACGGGATTTAAAGTCAGTATATTGAATACAGGGTTTTAGTAGTATCTGGAATACCTGGTCTTAAACTTAGTATCTGGAATACCGAGTCTTAAGCTTAGTATATGGAATACCGGGGCTTAAATTTAGGTATCTGGAATACATGGTTTTAAGTTTATCTTGGATAAGGAGGATTTTAAAAATGAAAAAGGCCAAAATTATAAGCGAACCTGGAAAGCAAGAGCTAATTATTATACGTGAGTTTGATGCTCCGCGAGAGCTTGTTTTTAAAGCATTCACAGACCCCGAGCTTTACGTAAAATGGCTGGGACCAAGAGATCTCACAATGACTCTTGAAACATTTGAACCAAAAAGCGGTGGTTCCTGGAGGTATATTCAAAAAGATCCAAAAGGCAATGAGTTTGCATTTCATGGGGTGAATCACGAAGTCACAGCTTTTGAGAAGATCATCAGCACATTTGAATTTGAAGGACTCCCTGAAACAGGACATGTGCTCCTTGATACAACAAAATTTGAAAAAATAGCCAGTGACAGGACAAAACTAACGTCTCAATCTGTTTTTCAATCAATAGAGGACCGTGACGGGATGATCCAGTCAGGAATGGAATATGGGATCAACGACTCCTACGAACGTCTCGATGAGCTTTTGAAAACAATGCAAAAATAGAGAAAATCAATTGGGAGTATAAATTGTTCAAAACAATTTAAATTATGTTTCAAATCAATTTAAATCAGGATTATACTTTGAATCTGTTTAAAACCCGTATTCACCCCATAATATGTTCAAAACACATCTTATGCTACTAATATGTTTAAACCCCACATTATACTACTGATATGTTTAAAGCCCACATTATGCTATGAATAATGTTTAAAATTCACATATGCTTAAAAAAAATATGGAGGGGAGAATATGCAAAAAATAACCCCATTTTTGTGGTTTGATGGTAAAGCTGAGGAAGCAGCTAATTTTTATATATCTATATTTGAAAATTCGGAAGTTACAAACATTATGCATTATGGAAAGGGAGGGCCTGCACCAGAGGGGAGTGTAATGTCCGTGGCATTCCAGCTTGAAAGGCAGGAATTTTATGCACTAAACGGGGGCCCACAATACACATTCACACCAGCCATATCCTTTTTCGTTAAATGTGAAACACAAGAAGAGGTAGATGAGTTATGGGAAAAGTTATCCGAAGGGGGAGAAGAACAGGGCCCAGGATGGGTTAAAGATAAGTACAATCTGTCATGGCAGATCGTTCCCACTGTTTTAGAGGAGCTCATGAATGACCCTGACCCTGAAAAATCCCAGAGAGTAATGCAAGCCATGATGCAGATGAATAAACTGGATATAAAGAAACTAAAACAGGCACATGACGAGCAATAAATAAAAATATGTTAATTTACAGTAGTGTTGCTAAAAATGGAGATCCCACTGCAAAGGCCACAAATGTTATGGTCATACCTAATTTAATTCTTTTAGAGACTTTACCAGCATTTTCAGAGGATTGATCCTTTAATATGGACAGGGCACAATACAGGAAGATTACAATGGCCAAACACAGCACTGGTAAATAAAAGATGCTGAAAATACCCATGAAATATAACAAAGGACTTCCCACACTAGCCAATATCATGAAGATTGCTGCCAGAATGGATGAAATTCTCATGCCGTGGAGTATGGGGAGTGTTGCAGCACCCTCCAGTTTATCCCCTTCCACATCTTCCATGTCCTTGACGATCTCCCGGGCCATGGTCATCAGGAAGGCAAAGAAACCCAGATAAATAGAGACTACTATTTCATTCACAGCTATGCCCCCAAAAACAAAACATAACCCGGTTAAAAATGAAATGCTCAGGTTTCCAATTAAACATTTTGTTTTAAGATCACGGGCATAAAAGATCATTAAAATAGAACTTAAAAGTGCAATTATACCCAATAGCAAGTTTATAAGGAATGCCAGGATTATTCCCAGGACAAATAGTGAAATCGAGTAGATTAACGCGGTTTTTAGAGAAATTCGTCCGGAAGGAATGGGCCGTTCTGGTTTGTTTATTGCATCAATTTTATGATCAAAATAATCGTTGATACTGTTTCCTGCCCCGGTAACTACAAACACCACTACCGCAGCCATCAAGGCTTCTAATGTGAATTTACCACTAATTACTGCCATTAAAAAAATGGCAATTACTGCCATGATTGCATTTCCAGGTCGCAATATCTCCAGATAGGGGTTCATGATAACACTCGATCCTCATAAAGTAAATGTTCATTTAAAGAATTTGTATCGGTCCTTCAATATAAAATGGTGTTTAATTAAGACTATTCTGTTTAAGGAGAGTAAATTTCATAAATTTAATAGCTAAACTAAATTGTTATTTTGAGATTATCTTATTTATTTTGAGATTAACTATAATTCTAAACTAATTCATTTATTCTACTAATTTTCCATACTAAATCAATTCTGTTTTATTTAAATAATTCTATATTTATCAAAATCAATTCTATTTCCTAAATTAATTCAATTAAGAAACTAATTAATTAACTAACTCAATTTGCTTTAAGATACTGATGTGTTTATCCCAAATATATCCTAAATTATTGACTTTCATCATCAGTTTTTTTGGAGTTTCTGGCGATTTTTAGCTCTTCCCTGCATTTTCCAAGTTCTCTTTTAAGGAGTGCCAGTTTCAGCCATAAATAAATAGCCAAACCTAAAAAAATAATGACCAGAATCAGTAAAAATCCAGTGATAATACCTGCGGCCATTGCCTGCCATAGGATGGCGAAACCGTAAACCAGGTAAAACAGTGCCCCTATCACTCCAATGATAAGTGCCAGGACTACCACTATCTTCAAGGTTTTTAAAAGCTGTTCTGTTTCCATACTGCTCACCTGAGATTACTTATTATATATTTCAATTATTAAAATTTTATTATACCCTTTATCCATACAATAGTATAAGGAATAATACTAATTATAAACAGTTATTTGAATTATCCCGTATTTAAACCACTCCATTACCCGAGGACACATGTCTCAAACCAATATACCCGAACTTTTAGCCCCGGCGGGTTCTATCGAATCCCTGAAAGCTGGTGTCAATGCTGGAGCAGATGCTGTTTACCTTTCTGGTAAGCGGTTCGGTGCCAGGCAATTTGCCCGTAATTTTAGTCTGAACGAAATGGAACAGGCCATAGAATACGCTCATTTACGTGGTGTTAGAGTTTACGTGACTGTAAACACCCTGATAAAGGAATCAGAACTTCCCATGGTGGGTGAAAATCTTTTAAAGCTTTACAGTTTGGGAGCAGATGCCATCATTGTGCAGGATCTGGGTGTGGCCAGACTGGCCAGGCAACTGGTACCGGATCTTAACCTGCACAGCTCTACCCAAATGACCATACACAATCCCCAGGGTGTGAACTGGGCTGCAGAAAATGGTTTTAAAAGGGTGGTTCTTGCCAGGGAAATGTCCATACAAGACATTGTAAAAACCGCAAGTCAGCTTCCAAAAAAAATAGAACTGGAAGTGTTTGCCCACGGGGCAATATGCTATTCTTATTCTGGCCAATGCTTCCTTTCATCATTTATAGGGGGTAGAAGTGGTAACCGCGGGATGTGCGCCCAACCCTGCCGTAAACAATACCAGTTAATTAAGGGAAAGGTAGATAAATACGGAAAATACAAAGAGGGAGAAGAAATTCCCCTAAAGGACCATTATCTTCTTTCAACAAGGGATCTTGCAATTTATTCCCATCTAGACCAGATATCAGCAGCACCCATTGATTCTATAAAAATCGAGGGTAGAATGAAGCCCCCCGAGTACGTGGCCAGTGTAGTTAAAATATACCGGGATGCACTGGATTTGATATCAAAGGGAAAATGGAGAGTGAGGGAGGCTGAGATTTCAAAACTTAAAATGTCCTTTAACCGGGGTTTAACCAAAGGATGGATGATGGGTGCATCCTACAACTCAATGATGGGAAGAAGTAATCCCGGTAATAGAGGTTTATACCTGGGAAAGGTGGCAAGTTACAATAAAACCAGTAACGAAACTATTATTAAAACCAGAACAAGAGTTAAGCCTGAAAAAGGAGATGGAATTCTCTTTAAACAACCTCAAAATGGGGAAAAATCTCATAAATTATGGGGAACTATCCTTGAACATTCCCCCAGTGTGAAAAATGATAATTTAATGTTAAAACTCAGAAAACGGGTTGAAATAGGAAGTAATGTTTATATAACCCGTAGGAAATCCATGGTTGATGGGGCTGATGAAATGGTAAATAACCCCCAGTTACCCAACAGGATTCCTGTGGATATTCATATGGCCTGGAACAAAGAACTGGTTCCCCTAATCAGAGTCAATGCAACACCCTCATGGGGAAAAAGCGTTGACATTAGTTTTGAAGCAGATTTTGAAATGGAAAAGGCAATAAACCGGCCATTATCCCCTGAGACCATTAAAAAACAGTTAGAAAAAACAGGTGGCACTCCCTTTATTATTCGGGACATATCCCTGAATTATCCGGGAGATTTATTCACATCCATTGGTAATTTGAATCGTCTTCGGAGACAGATTCTGGAAAAAATTACCGAAAAAATATTAGATACTGGTAGGCCATCATCAGAAGAAATTAAATTAACACAGAACCAGCTGGTTCAATTAAAAAAAGTCAACTTAGAAACCCCCACCGGGAATAACAGTAAGGATGAAGATGTTTCTACCAGAGAATCTGTAAACGTAGCTAATTTGACCCCTGCTGATTTAGCTGAGGAAAGACCATTTAAATTAATTAATCTGGCCATCTACGTAGATTGTATCTCTTCAATGAAAGCTGCTCTTCAAGCAGGTTGTAAAAGAATTTATTTCCAGCCAAAAATAGATATTGAAGGTAATAAGAAATTTAAAGGCCCACTTCCCTGCTTAAAACATAGCAATGATTATGATACTTATTTTGAAATGGTGGGCCTGTCTTTGATGGAAGCAGCAAATCTCTGCCAGGAATATAATTCCAGTTTAGTATGGAAATGGCCCGAAATTACCAATAGAAAATTCATTAAAGGCGCAATAAACCTTTTAAATATTTTACCTGAAAAAACAATCCAAGGAGTGATGGTTGGTGGTACCGGTGCCATTTGGGCCATAAAAAACACTCCTGGTTCAATTAATATGCATGGTTCTGCTGGTTTAAACATCTGGAACCATATGGCTGCAAGTGAACTATGTTCCAAAGAGGAACCATTCAAAAACGAGCCTTCTGAAGATGAGTATTCCAAAGATGAGTATTCCAAAGATGAGTATTCCAAAGATGAGTATTCCAAAGATGAGTATTCCAAAGATGAGTATTCCAAAGATGAGTATTCCAAAATTAAACCTGTTTTGAAAAGCATTACCCTATCTCCGGAACTATCCCAGAAAGAGTTGAAAATGGTGGTTTCACAGATAAAAAATTATGATGCTTATTGTCAACTGGAATTTTTAGTTCAGGGAAATTTAGAGGCTTTGGTGAGTGAAGACTGTCTTCTATGTGGGCTTAAAGATAAAGATATTGTTAAAAACTTTAAAGATTCACCTTACTCATTTTTAGGAATAAAAGATTTTAAAAACAGGATATTTCCGGTTGAAATTGATGCTGAGTGCCGGACCCATATCTCAAATTCAGTGGAACTATGCCTTGTTGATCACATCCATCAACTCAAGGGAATGGGTTTCAACAGTCTGGTTATTGATTCCCGGAATAAACCCGCAGATTATGCTCACACCACAGTATCACTCTACCAAAAAGCACTGGATTTAACCATAGCCCATGACCCGAAGCTGAAGACTAAGTTAAATTCCCTCAAAAACCAGGTTAAAAAGATATCCAATGGAGGAATTACCACTGGGAACTTCCTGAGGGGTGTGCATGATGATCCTTAATTGGATTGTGAATCCCACATTAAAGAGGTAAATTCAGCCATTGAAATACTCCCATCATCTTCAAAGCAATGTAAATTAAAAGGGCTGCAAATAGATATTTTAACTCTTTATCCGGTAGTTTATGGGCAGCTCTAACTCCAACTCGGGCCATTGGAATACTGGTACCTGCTAAAGCCACGAACTGTATTAAACTAACATATCCCACTGAGTAGGGAGGTAAACCAGTGGCGTTCATACCTGTGAAGATGTAGGTTATGATTCCACCGATGGACGCGAATATAATAAATGCAGTGGATGTTCCGATGGCCTTGTGAATTGGGAATTTCAGGAGAATGTTCAGTAACGGTACCATGACCACTCCACCACCAATCCCCAGGAGTCCTGAGGAAAAACCTCCCAAAAACCCCCAGAAAAGGTAGGACTCTTTGGAGTTTGATGGTTTTTCGTTTATATCCGGATATCGTGACATTAACATCCACAAGGCACTACCCAGTGCCAGTAACCCAAATATAAAACTTAATATTGCAGCAGGAGTGTAACTGGATATTCCTGCACCAAAAATACCACCCACTAATCCAGTTAGTCCCAGGAGGATTGCAGGGACAACCATAACTGCTCCGCGGCGCCAGTGCCCCAGGGCCCCACTTAGGGCGGTTGGTAAAATCACAGCCAGACTGGTGGCAAATGCCACTCTGAGGGCGGTGTCAGGATCAGAACCCAGGGCAGTGAGCAGGAAGAACTGAACTGGCACCATAATAAAACCACCACCAATCCCCAGTAGACCCGAAGCAAATCCTACAAATGCGCCAGTGAAGAGAAGAATCAATATGTAGACAACTAATTCCATTAGAAACCATTCCTTAACTTAAAAAAACATTTATCAAAATTTTTGATTGTTATTTCTGTGTCATATTATCTTCTTCGCACCTTTAAAATTTATCTTTTGCACAAAGTCTTCACACCTTTAAAATTGCACAAAGTATTATTAATAATAATCAGGATAATAATATATGGTCCTCAAACTATTTTACCAACAGTATCTCCCTTACACTATTAATCCAATTACAGTATTACCTACATGTATAGATTGTACCTCTATCAAATAGATTGTCCCCTATCAACGCAATTTACTCGTTTTTAGGAGATGTTATAAACTATTTAAACAATCTTTATATCTGAACGGTAGTTGACATCAAGAAAGACATCATTGAAAGTTTAGTCAAGTACAAATATCATGTTAATAAAAAGGTTTATAATTAAAAGGTTTATTGTAATTGATTGTAAAAGTACGGTGGTATATTGGATTTACGTGATATCAAAGGCATTGGTGATAAGTTAGCCTCCAAGATCATTAATCATTTTGGGAGCCAGGATGAATTTCTCAGGGCTGCCAGTAACTATGAGGTGTATCGGCTGGCAAGTATGGAAGGAGTTAGCCAGCGCCGTGCAGTGGAGATCATCAATGCGGTTCTGGGTAATCCCACTGAAGAATTTCTGAAAACTGAAAGAGCCGTGCAAATCTATGAAGAAATAATTCAGTGCATAGTACAGTATGCCAACACAGAATATGCTAAAAATCGGGTTCTACTTCTGAGTCCGGGTAAAAACCCGGAGACAATTCAGGAAAATCTTAAAATGGTCATGGAAGCTAAAGAAAAAGTAGCCAGCCTCCCCAGGGATGATCTTAAAGCTCTTTTTAAAAATGTGAACTTCAGCAGGACATCCAAACCAAAATATGACACATCCAAGGCCATATTGGTGGAATCACGAGAGGATTATGTTAGTTTAATGGACCGTGAACTTAATCAGCGCGCCCAGATACTCAATATCCAGGAAGTAGGCAGTCTGGATGAATTCGAACTGGTAGTTTACGTTTACCGGGATGGTGTTCTGGAACTGGATGATGCACCCAACCTGGCCATGGTCAACTGCGATGCAGAAGATCTGGAAATTATTCCAGAAACAGTTTTATCCTATTATCAGGACAATCAGGTTCTTCTGGAGAATATTCTAAAAATCAGAGAAATACTGGGCCATCCCTCTGTTTTGAGGGATGTATTGAAGATAATGGACTCTATAAAAACTTCCGCTGTTGATGAAAAAATATTTGACAGTGCTGTGAACCAGGCCAAGGATAAAGCAGATAAACAATTGGAAGAGGCCATAAAGAAAGTTGACCTGTCGGGTCAAGAAGTTCTGGACCTTCTAAATAAGGGCATGTCACCGAAAATTCAGGAAATCTTTGATGAAATTCTTAAAGAAGCAGTCAAAGAAATTAAGGATAATACTGGTGTGAGTTTTGATCCTTTTATCCAGAAGTACCCCCTGGAAATAGATGAACAGGAACTGGAAAGAGTTAAAAAACATGAAATGGGTAAAAAAGAGGTTAAAGCCTTTGAAGAAAGGGTTAATGTTGCATCCAAGCTCCAAATGCTCAAAGGGGATGTTGAGGCCGAAATCCAGGAAGTGCTTGAATTTGATTACAAGTTCGCCCTGGGATGTTTCGCCTACTACTATGATCTGCACCCACCCCTGGTGAGTGACGGATTCAGTTTCGAAGAAGGATTACACCTGAATTTAGCACTGGAAGATCCTTCCCGTGTGCAGAGGATCAACTACTCACTGGAATCTCCGGATAATGTGGTTCTCCTCACTGGAGCCAACAGTGGAGGTAAAACCACCCTCCTGGAGACTCTGGCTCAGATCAGTATCATGAGCCAGATGGGACTACCAGTATGCGCCAGACAAGCCAGGGTTAAACTGGTTGATGAAATCTACTTCTTCAGTAAAAAGCGTTCACTGGATGCAGGGGCTTTTGAATCATTCCTGAGCACGTTCATGCCAATTGTGGTTCGTGAGGAAGAGAAATTGATTCTTTTAGATGAGCTGGAAGCCATAACTGAACTTGAAGCTGCAGTGAAAATAATTTCAAGCTTCATAACCTTTATACAGGATTCCAAATCATTTGCAATTATTGTAACCCACATGGCCAGGGAGATACTTAAAAACACCGATGTAAGGGTGGATGGTATTGAAGCCCAGGGACTGGATGAGGAGTATAACCTGATTGTGGATCGTACCCCCCGGATGAACTATTTTGCCAGAAGTACCCCAGAACTGATTTTAAGAATGGTTTACCAGAGATCAGATGGAAAGTTGAAGGATATCTACGGGAAGATGCTGGAACGATTTTAGTTTTGCAGTAAAGGTTTTAGTTTGAATTCCCCCATGGAAAGGGAGAATGTTGAATTTAACAGGAGGATAATTAGACTTTCAGGAAATTCTAAAATAAATTAAGGGATAAAGGAAATAATCAATGGGAATAAGGGTTTTAATAATAATAAAATTAAATATAAACCCCTGAACCCACCAGATAAGTTTGATTCTGGTATTGTGCTCTTTTTATGTAGGTTACCTTCAGGGAAGGTGTTTTTTCCCCTGGTTTAGGCCACATGTAATCTACCCAACCATTTCCATTCTCTGCAGTTTGGATAAATAGTTTTCCTATGGGTTTTCCCTGGGAGTCCAGTAGATCTGTCATGTTTTTACCTTCACCACTTGGATCTGGAGGGTAAACTACTCGGACACCATCTAATCTCCACACAAAAACATAACTGTCATTATGAACCCAGGAAGAACTACGAAGCTCTGGGAACCCTGCTTCCCCCTGTGATTCTATAAGCTCTACTGCCTGATCCACCAGTGCAACCAGTTTACTTTTCTGCCTGTTTTCTGATTGTTGCTGGTAGAAAACCCCCGCTGCAGCTACCAGTACCATCAGGATAATTATGATTAGTAGTGTTTTATTCATCTGTAAACCAACCTCTAAGTTAATGCCAGGAATTCTTTTTAGTCAGATTTACTGTTATTTTTGTAATTAA
Source organism: Methanobacterium formicicum DSM 3637 (assembly GCF_000302455.1). NCBI lineage: Archaea > Methanobacteriati > Methanobacteriota > Methanobacteria > Methanobacteriales > Methanobacteriaceae > Methanobacterium > Methanobacterium formicicum. Next base: position 2,205 of record NZ_AMPO01000015.1, on the reverse strand, counting down.
AAAACTATATAATTATATTAAAATTTATTAAAGAAAAATTTTTGAAGGAATGAAAATTAGATTAGAAGAATAAAAATTGAGGGATAAATTGTAAACATATCGAATCATACTACACAATCTAAAATAATCCTAGGAACATATACCCATGCAATAAGGAAAACACACCACTCCCCAATATAAGAGCAGGAATTTAAAACTATGAAAATTATGGGCATAGATCTAGCTGGCAAGGTGGATAATCCCACTGGGATATGCATTTTAAATGCAGATGAAAGTAGAGGGTATGAGATGGATATGGGTACACTGTACACAGATGAGGAAATTTTAGGAACAATTGACAGGGTACAGCCTTCTTTAATTGTAATTGATGCCCCTTTATCATTACCAAAAGGGCGCTGCTGTCTGGAAAAGGAATGTGAATGTGCAGTTGGAGGTCATTTCCGCCAATCAGAACGTGAAATACGTCGTTACGGTTCAGTTCTACCTTTGACATTTACTGGAATGAAGATGCTCACCTTGAGGGGTGTTGGTCTGGCCAGTACTCTTTCAGGTAAATTTCAACTTAAGGAAACCCATCCACGCACAGCTGGGAAGATGTTGAATTGGGAAAATCTGGAAAAAGATTTGGAAAACTGTTTTCATCTTCCTCCAAACCCCACTGAACATGAACTGGATGCAGCAATTGCAGCCTTAACTGGATTTTTTTATATTAATGATTGTTTTCTTGAGTTGGGAGATGAAGATGAAGGGACTATTATTCTTCCCAAAGGGAAGGACTGTTTAGAAATAATAGAAAAGCTTAAAAAACCGAGAAAAGTTTAGAAATACTGAGAAAGTTTAAAAAAATAGAGGCTTTTTAAAAAATACTTAAAAAATGATCATTGTGATGATTGAAAGGATAAAAAATCAGAATAATTGTTGATGATTGATTTAATGAGAGTATTGTAAATTTTATTAGATATTAACTAAGTCTATAAAAATGGAATTTTGCCTGCTGACTAACACGACATGATCATCGGTGGCTAACCCTTAACCCTACATGAGCAACCCTCGTAGCAGGCAGTCTGTCCAGTGCTGGGTTTCTCCTATTCATTGCAGGCGTCGCCTAAGCTTGTAGGAGGACCGTAGGCACAAGTCTATAAAGATATGACATTGAACTTATTTGGATATGTAATTAATCCTTTATATCCATATGTTTTATAATGAAATTGTTTGCCAAATAATTACATTTGATTTATCTTTTTTGAATATTTTTTAATATAATGATGTGTTTTGTGAAATTAATGATTAACATATATTTATGATAAATATTAGAGGAATTCAAGGAAAATAAACTGATTTAAATAAATAATGTAAACATCCAGAAAAATCTGATTATGTTTAATCACATCAATCTAGGTGAGAAAATCCATCTAGTGAGAGAATAATCCATCTAGTGAGAGAATAAGTTAAGAGGGGGGTGTCCCCTCCACAAAAAGGGAGTGGAAGGGACGGGGGTTAAACATGAATCTGTAGGGGGGTAAATCCCCTTTCATAAATAGAAAGGGGATTAATAAAGGGGTGAATATTATATTTAAAGAATTTTATTAAATAACAACAATAAGAGGGGGGTTCCCCTCCACCATAGGTGAAGGGGAGGGGGGTGATCCCTCCACAAAGGGAGGGGTCAACATAAAGGGGGGATCCCCTCACAATAAATGAGGGGACGAATGGGGTTAAACATAAAACACACACACAAACATAGAACAATCTAAGATAAAAAAAATAATCAAAATCCAAAAAATGGAAATCAACTACCTAATATACTGTAAAAAACTCTATGCCAAATAAATAAAACATTTTATGCTTAGATAAATATGAATGGCCGGCAGCGTTATGAGCTTCCCATAGACTCTCGTCCACAGTACAACAACAAAACGCAGGAGGACTTCACTTCTGGGATCGAAACGAGACCAGGTATGGCCCCTCCGCTATGGCCGCCGAACCAATATGAACATATGAAATGGATAAATGAATTAAAGAATACTTACTACACAAGACATCACATCATGCATAAAAGTATGTAATGCACGCACACTTTCACCCTAACTGAATACACCTGACTAGAACAACAACTCCAGCATACAAAAAACGCATACAATAGAGGTGCACTGAAATTAATGCCATCGGACGTTGGAAACCGCAGACTAAACAACTCGGCCGAAG
>NZ_AMPO01000014.1 GCF_000302455.1 Methanobacterium formicicum DSM 3637 | reverse complement strand
ATTAATAAAAATCTAGACTGGTAATCTGATGCAGGTATTGATACTAGAACTGCCAGTAAAACAGCCATTGAAATATAGGCCCATACAAGCAGTGTGTTTTTATTCATTTTAGAGTGGAAGTTTTTATAGAGAATTTTATTATTATCATGAAGGGTGTTATCCATCTTAATTGTGGCGTTACCCATCTCCAATGTGGCTTTATCCAAACCCAATGTGGTTTTAACCATCTCCAACTTTGTTTTATCCCTTTTGGCTGTGGTTTTATCCATCCTCACAGGCATTAAAGTTATTTTTTCTTTCAAACCCCTGTAAAGTATAATTACAGCAGCTACGATTCCCAGCATGTAAGGAAGACTTAAGAAAATTATTCCTGAAACTGGACTGGTCACTCCCCTCCCCGTAACCCCGGTTTGCGTGGTGGAAGAGCTGATAAACGATAACATCACAGTGCTGAATTTGGTATACATAACCGGATAAGTCAAAAAGAGGACTGTGAAAAAGGCCAAAACCAGGGCGCTTACCATTCCTAAAATTTTAAGGTCAAATAAGGGTAATTTTCGGATTTTATATGTTTTGAACACTATGCTGAAAATTAGAAGTGAAAAAAATATGGTGACTGCCACTGCTCCTGTGTAAATATGAGTTAAAAGATTGAGGCATAAAAAGAGAACTGTTAGAGCACCGTATTTTTTCCACTGGTTAATATCTGCAAACCACATCACTGCAAAATACAGGAACACTACAAGGAAAAGAACCCCAACCAGGTTCTGCAGAAAATCTCCTATAAGAGCGAAGTAATTTACATTAACCGTGACCATAAAAGCACTTAAGAGTGCAGGAATCTTAGATCCTCCCACTTTTTCTTTGGTGTAACATTCAGTGAGTAAATAGGCAGGTAGGACCATTAAGGATCCCATTAAGGCCATTCCTATTTTGATTCCTAAAAAGGAGTTACCAAATAGGAGTACAAATGGAGTTAATAAATAATATGCCAGTGGTGGATCGTTACTCATTGGAAATCCATGTTGCAGTATATTACGGACTTGAATATCATAAAATGCACCATCTATCCCATAAGATAAAGAATAACGGGTTAAAACAAATATATCAAGCACAAAAGAGAACGTAAAAATGGCAAATAACATTAATAACCAGTAATTATTTTTAAAATATTGGATGATTCGAATCTTAGAAATTGGATTATCATTCTTAAAAATAGTGAAACTTGTCATAGTACTTCCCCTACCTTCATAGTGTTATTTTAAATTTTAGTAATATCAGGGGCTCTAAGTCTTTTTAAGCGGTTGAAGCGAGATATTTTTTTAAAAGATAATCTTAGAGCCCCAATATAACCAAATAAAATGGTTATCATGATTTTTTAGTGGTCCATAATATCATTTGGACCAGTAGTTGTGAATTCTGAGGATCGAGTTCAGGATGAGAACCACTTAAAAGAACTCTACCTGAACCATAACTTTCACCCATAATTGCAGAATAACCCTGATAGCCAGTTCCATTATCAGAATAACTGGCAAATGAAGATGCACTGGAGCCTGTTGCGTACATAACAGGACCATTCTGGTGGTAAAGACTAGTTTCAGATGAATTCAACAACTTGCTCCCGGAGGATGTGGGTGTAATTTCAACTAATCCATCATAACTTACGTCAATGGTATTTACCTGTGAAGCAAGTCCCCATCCGGAATAATCCCCATCAACACTGTTAGATGCTGCGTAAGCCCCTGCACATATTCCAAGATATCCTTTACCCTGGTTTAAAAATTGTTTAATTGCCTCATCATCAATATTGCTGCCCTGAATATAGGTAGCAGAGTTTCCTCCAGGTATTATCAAAATATCATAGCCAGATAATGTGTTGGAGTTTATTTGGCTGCTGGTGTCATAGTCAAAATATATGCCACCTGAAAGATTCATACTGTTACTTTCATCCAGGCAGGCCTTTAAACCAGCTACACTTTCTTCCATTGAACCATCACCATCAAATATTAAAACTTTAACCGTTGAAACGCGATTATCTGAGTTATTCACGTTTATTTCATCCGAATCACCCGGAAGTCCCACTACCAGAGTCATGGCTGATACTAAAATCACAATGACCAGCAGCAACATGAATAATTTATTTTTACTTAAAAAAATTCCTTTTATTTTAATTCCTTTAATTATAAACCCTCCGGCATTATTTATGCCTCTTGATGTCTATTTTCTAGATTTAATGCATAAAAATAGTTTTTCCCATATTTAACCGAATTTTTACCGGTTCCGTACAGTCCACACCCAAATCTCTCCCAATTTTGAGGAACACAATTATTAAATTGAACATTAAGAAAAAAATAAAAAAAACATAATCTAAGTTCTAAATAGGTTAAAAATTACTTAAAATATGTAAAAAGAATAAATAAACTATAAATATTGGATATAAATAAAACAAATGATTTTTTTAACTTTTTTGATTTGATAAGAGATTTATAAAAGACTCCAAATTGAGTGAAATTTGGTAGAATATTAAAGGAGAATGTATTAAAATTTAAGAAGAATAACTTAAAGTCGATGCTGTAAAACCCTGAAAAAAGGAAACTAAGAATTGATTGAGAAAGAAAAATAAGAAAGGAATGGTTTTAGATTATTTCCAGCTTATCTTCAATAAAGCACTTAATGCTACTAACTGACTTATGTTGATAAGTAAAAGAGAATAATCATTTCCATGTTCTCCTCCCGAAGGCATTGGAGGCGGAGGAGCCAGAAACCCCATGGAAAGTAGATTTTGGATTAGTAAGAAAGTTCCAAATATTAAAAGTCCCAGTGTATATTCTGATTTCCACTTCCGGTAATTCTTCCAGTAAATGGAAAGCAAAATAATTATAATTGATATGTTAGCTAACGCAACTGCCATACCCAGATATCTTAATACCATTCCAATCTTCTCCTTTATAAATATCTATTCTTTTTTATCTATTCTTTTTCAGATTCTTTCCATATCTGTTTGAATGAATCGAAGTTTTCCTCCATTGTAGATGAAAGCATGTAAACAGTCCCATACTGTCCGTCGCCACATGTCATTACTATATTATTCTTGACCAGAACATTCAAGTGATGTTTAACAGTTTTATAATCTAATTTAAGACATTTAGCAAGCTGATTAGCATTATATGGTCTTGAATTGAGTTCATTGATTATTTTGGCTCGATTGATTCCCCCGCGCGTTCCAGCTATCAACCACCAGAGTAAACCTTCACCTTCCATAAATATCACATAAAACCATATGCAAATACTTTAATTAACCATCCACACTGCAGGAATAGGAATAAATCGTCTAGACCATACCATTTCTTCTTATTAATTATATTTTTATATTACTTAATGAATAATAAAATCCGCAAGTCATACTTAAATTTCTAATTAAAGGATTTATACTTAATTAAGTTTTCTCTTCTAAAAACCTGCACATAAACATTAAGTAATAAAATAAATTTTTATAGATATGATAAAAAATATATAAACTAGTATAAATTATAACGAAGTGAGGGTTAACTTTGTCTCCTGAAAACAGAATTGATGTGCCTGTAGAAATATTAGAAAACATTAGTGATGTTTTTATTTCCATAGACCCTAATTTTAGAGTAACATACATTAATAAACTCGCAGAAGAGTTTTCAGGAAGGGAAAAAAGAAATATTATTGGTAAAACTTTTCTAGAAGCTTTTCCACAAACCCAAAATAATGTTTTTCATGAGGTATACTTCCAGCTAGTTAATAAAAAAGAATTTACAGAAAGAGAGAAATTTGAATTTGAAGCTGTTTTTGATGAACCTCCCCTTAAAAATTGGTATACTGTTCGTGTTTTTTCCAGTAAAAATGGGTTTAACATATTTTTTCAGGATATAACTTCAAGAAAGACCGCAGAATTAGAGTTAAAAGAGAGTGAAGAAAAGTACAGATCACTCATTGAAACCATACCAGATTCCACAGAACGCGAGCGCCAGTGGTCTAACCTTATTTCAAACTTACCCGGCATGGTATACCATTGCCTAAATGATAATAAGTGGACAATGACTTTTATAAGTCATCAGTGCAAAGAAATAACCGGTTATGACCCTTCAGAAATTATCAACAATGATATAAAAGCATATAATGATTTGATTTTTGAGGAAGATCGTGAACATGTTTGGAGCACAGTTCAAAATGCCCTTGAAAAAAGTGAACCTTACGAAACCACTTACAGGATAGTAACTCGTCAAAATGAGATTAAATGGGTTTGGGAGCGAGGAGTAGGTGTTGAAGATGAAAATGGAGAATTGTCTCTGGAAGGTTTTATAGAGGACATAAACGATCAAAAACTTGCTGAAGAAGCTTTAAAAGAGAGTGAGGAAAAATATAGGGCTCTTTTTGAATCTGATCCTAACTATACCATATTACTGGGATTGGATGGTTATCTGTTGGATGTGAATCCTGCAGCTACCATGATCACAGGCCTGTCAAAAAAGGAGTTAGTGGGAAAACACTTTATTGATTTGACCATTTTTCCTGAAGAAGAACTTGTATCTCACCGGGAAATATTTTCACATTTTGTTACTGGCAAAACAATTGCCCCTTATGAATCCAGAATATATGATTATAATGGTAAAATTCGCTGGATTGAAATTAAACAAAGCCCTATAAGAATTCATGGTGAAATCACCCATGTTTTATTGATCTGCAGCGACATAACCCAACGTAAAAAAGCAGAAAATAAAATTAAAGAGTCCCTGAAAGAAAAAGAAGTCCTGCTGCAGGAGATCCATCACCGGGTTAAAAACAATATGCAAATTGTTTCCAGTCTCTTAAATCTCCAAAAACAGTATGTAGATGAAGAAGAGACAGTTAACATCCTCATGGAGAGTCAAAACAGGGTTAAGTCCATGGCCATGATCCATGAAAAATTATACCAGTCCCATAATTTAACCAGCATAAACATCTTTGACTATGTTCAAAGTCTGGTTAAAGATTTATTCGCATCATATTCAACTCCCGCAAGTCAGATCACACCCATAATTGAAATTGATAATGTGAATCTGAATATAGAAACAGCAGTACCCTGTGGACTCATAATCAACGAACTCGTATCCAACAGCCTTAAATATGCATTCCCCCAGGGAAGGGGAGGAAAAATCATTTTATCACTCAAATTACGTGGAAAATATTATGAACTGATCATCAGCGATAACGGTATTGGATTCCCAGAGGATCTTGATTTTAAAAATACAGAATCACTGGGTCTGCAACTCGTTAATAGTTTAGTTGGTCAAATTAATGGTGAAATAGAGCTCAATCGAAGTCAGGGTGCCATGTTCAAAATTATTTTTTCAAAATTAACTTACAAAGAAAGAATTTAGTATTGATAGGAAATAAGGCCCCTATTGATAAATTAGGGTTTGCATTGATTTAAATTAGAGATTAAATCCATCTCATTTTTAAAAAGGGTATTTCTTAGATTTTAAAATAAACACTTGAATGATAAAGGAGTGAAAAAATGATGAACATTGGAAAGGTGGAGAATCTATTTAAAAATCTCGAAACAGGGAACAGTGACATTTTTTTCAAACATGTTTCAGATGATGTTTCATGGACTGTTATGGGCACTCATCCCCTTGCTGGAACTTACCTTAATAAAGAAGATTTCATTTCCCATACATTCAGGCGATTAAACAGGATACTGGAAGAAGGAGTGATTTTAAAGGTCAAAAATATTCTCCTTCAGGATGATACTGCAGTGGTAGAGATGGAATCCATTTCCACAGCTTTAAATGGAAAACCATTTAACAACACTTATTGCTGGGTAGTTTACTTCAAAAACGATGTCATTGTTGAAGTCCGGGCCTATGTTGACTCAGCCCTGGTACAGAAAGTTATAGATGAAAATGAAAAATAAAATATATTCTGCCATAAATTTGGTTATTATGTCTAACTATTGAATCAAATAACCAGATACAAATTCACAGCCCAAATACTAATCAAATAACAGGATGCAAATTCACATGGTCCAATGAACTAAATCTCATAGCCAAATACTACTTCAAATAACTTAACTGCCAGATCATAACCCTAAATGCAGTTTTCAAACTAATTCAATATTTAGATAACCTTATTTTCATTCGTTCGGTATTTGTTGGGGGGTTTTTAAATGTCTGTATTTTTTATAACCATAAAACCATCTGATTGACCATAAAAAATGAAAAATTGATACCAGAATAAATGAAATGGCAAAAATATACAGGATTAAACCTAAAAAAACGTTTATAAACCCTATTATTAAAAATGAAATTGGATTTTTAAGGAGGAATGTAACCACACCAGATAGGCCCATTGCTCCCCCAGATAGGGATAGGACTGTTTGAGCTGAACCACCTACCAGGAACCAGAGGAATGCAAGAATTGCAATTAAAATTCTAAATAAAGATTTACGGGGAGATAACTGTTTTTCCATCTCAGCAGATAGCTTTTCCTCTTCATCAGGAATCTTTTCTTGTTTATCTTTATCCATATCATCTACCAAATCCAACTATGTTAAAAGGTATAGTGTGAACAATAATCAATTTTATCATTTAATCATATTATAAAAAAATGATTAATTAAAAAATGTAAAATTTTATTTGTTTAATCCCTATAATGCTATAAATTGATTAATTTTAATTAAAAAGATCGACAGATATTTATTTAAAACAATTTTTAAACTTTGCAGGATGTTACTATGAAATCCCTTTCATCGTACCTTCCCATAACCAGGTGGGTCCGAAACTACAATAAGGATTGGTTACGGCCAGATATAATAGCTGGGATTACTGTTGGTGCTTTTATAATCCCTGAATCCATTGCATATGTATCTTTAGCTAATTTACCGCCAGAAATAGGTTTATATTCTGCCATGGTTGCGGTTTTAGTCTATGCCATTTTTGGAACATCCCGCCAGTTATCAGTGGGGCCCCTCTCCACCCTTTCCATACTGGTTGGTTCTACACTGGGCTCTTTGATGATTCCCAATGCTACCCAGTACGCCATGATAGCATCCCTGATAGCAGTTATAGCTGGCCTTCTGGCCATGGCCTCATGGGTTTTAAGATTAGGATTCATAGTTAAATTCATATCTAAACCAGTTTTAACTGGTTTCCTGGCAGGCATAGCATTATTCATAGCTTCTGGTCAAATTACTAAGTTATTCGGAATATCTGGCGGTTCCGGAACTTTTTTTCAACGCATTTATTACTTTTTAATCCATATAGATCAAACTAACTTAGCTTCTCTTGCAGTTGGTATGGGTGGGCTCCTGTTTTTGTACCTGGCAACCAAAAAATTCCCTAAATTACCCAACACACTCTTTCTGGTTTTAGGATCAACTGTACTCATCACTTTTACCAACTTAACTGCTCTGGGAGTGGATGTGGTTGGTCAAATCCCTCAGGGATTACCATCTCTTGTAATTCCCGATCCTTCCCTTTTGGATGTGAATATTTTAATTACTCTGGCGGTCACTGTCTTTCTCATAAGTTACATGGAAGGATATTTATTTGCAGCCGAATACGCAGCAAAAAATAGTTATAAAATTGATAAAAACCAGGAATTATTAGCTTTAGGCATGTCAAATGTTGCTGTAGGGCTGTTCCAGGGATTACCTATAGGTGGGGCACTATCTAGAACTGCAATAAATAATGATAGTGGTGCTAAAACCCAGCTGGCAGGAGCTATATCTGGACTAGTTATTTTAATGGTCCTGTTATTTTTAACCGGCATTTTTACCAACTTACCTGAGACCATACTGGCAGCCATTGTAATATTTATTATAAAGGGCCTGGTGGATCTACCTCACTTTCGCAAGATCTACAGTTTCAGTAAGATAGAATTCGCTATTGCCATAGTTACCTTGCTTGTTGTGTTGTTCTTTGGAGCACTGGAAGGCATTGTGATTGGAGTAATACTATCAGTGGTGGGGTTGATTAAGAAAATGTATAATCCCCACATAGCAGTGCTGGGAAAAATGCCGGGTAAAGATCAGTTTTTAGATATTAAACGACGTCCAGAAGCACATATAATCCCAGAAATACTCATTGTAAGGGTTGATGGGTCCCAAATATTCCTAAACACTGAAGACATAAAAAATACCATTCTTGACATGGTAGATAATGAATATACAGATACAAAATTACTTATTCTCGATTTTGAGGCAACATCCTTCATTGATCATTCTGGAACTGAAATGTTAGAGGATCTCTACGATGAATTAAACCATAGGGGAATCAAGCTTAAAGCAGCCAATATGTATGGTCCCCTGAGAGATTCTCTTCAAAAAACCAAATTAGAATCAGAAATTGTGGAAAGTCCTACTTCTTTAACCATAGAAGATTGTATTGAAATTTGGGAGTCAGAAACTGGTAATGATGTTTAAAAATTGAATGGGGATTTAAGTAATTTAAGTAAAATAAAAGAATTTATAGTCTTATTATTATACAAATACCCGAATAACATGGAGTATTAATCTTCCAGGCACTGTTGAAAATCAGAAAGCAGTGAAATTAGATTAAATCCTTTTTTAGTGATCATGTAGTCTCCTCTTTCATGTCTCTGGATGATGAGATCACTTTCCATGAGTTTCTGGATGTGGAATAATAAGTTACCACCGCGAAGTCCAGTTAGTTCAGAAAGTGCTGAAAAACTATGAGTTTCGGAGGCCATAGATTTTAGTATTTGCAGTCTCAGTTTATTGGATAACGGTTCGAGTACACTTTTAACAATTTCTTCCTCATTAATAGCAGAAATTTCTGTTTTTATTTCATCATTAGAATTGTATATCTGTAAAGAACCTATGAGTTTTAACTGTTTCTCAAAAAGGGAGTCAACTTCCTTAAAACATATATCACAATCATCAAAAGAGGCCTTTTTTCGTATTTTGCTTAGTTCATCCCTTTTCCCAGTGATAACCTCATTGGAAATGTTCCCATGACGTATGTTTTTTGAATTATCCTCTAAAAAATCCGTGAATATGGATTTACACGTGTCCCTCATGGGACATGGATTAACCATTCCATTTTCAAGACCTTTTTCAATGTCACCATCAATATAAGCAGTTAATGAAGCCAGAAAATCCTTCCTTATATTGGTCATCATTAGATTTAGGTATTCCTGGTTGGATCGTTCCATTAACCGTTTGATATCACGGTGTATTGCCTCCAATTTAGCAGGAGTATTGTATAGTCCCGAATCACTCATTTTATTCACATTTTCCATGTGTTTTATATTAGAGAATAGGCAGATAATAAAGGTTTCTGACCCTTAAGGTTACATTTGTGTATAAAAATATACTTAGTATAGTTTAATGACGGTTTAGTATATATTTATAATTAACTATAGTTATGGTTGTGATTAATTAAACCACGGAGATGATAAACATGGGAGTTAAAGAAGAAATACATGCACAGATTGTGGGAGCACTGGCAGGAGCCGATTTCCCAATAAAAACACCAGAAGCACTGTTATCCTCATTTCCAGATGGGGCAGAAACCACCTGTAAATCAGGTGATGTTGAATTGAAAGCTGGAGATGCAGGACAAGTATTAACTGCAGATGATTTCCCATTCAAATCAGCCCAAGATGTTGCAGATATAATTGTTGAAAGAGCAGGGTTATAAATAACCCTTTTTTTTAAAAAGACCGCTTAAATTAATCTTTTCTACTATTTCTCAAATAGAAATTATATTTAGTTCAATTTATACTGACAAGTTAAACCTTGAACTGTGCAAAAGTATATTATAATTAATAAATTTTGTCAAATCGAATGTTTTTGTTGTTATTCCTTCAATTTTTTTACAAAATTTACTTTTTTTCATAGAAAGAGGAAAAATAATAATTTTCAATTTTTAGACAGATTTTCAAATAATTTCTAGAGTTAGATCTATTTTAAAAAAATTGGTGTAAAATTAAATTTTACACTACTAAGTTTAAAATTAAGTTCCAATCTTATTTTTGTGATTCTCCAGGTTCTTGTGATAGCTCAAAGGACTTAAGTTTACTTCTTGTGGTTAAAAGAAATGCAAGGAAAACTAGGAATCCGAATATAATGCCCACGATATAATCCAATGTAGTAAAGGCATTGATTGTGTATGCATAGAATAGTATTACCACTGAGTAAGGGTTTAAGATTAACCAAGTAGTATAAAAGCCAGGATTAGGTCCTTTCTCTGTAAATTGGAATATTGCAGTGTGCATAATTCCGTTCATTATGAAAAGGAATACGATGAGACCTATTCCAACCCACGGTGTTATGTATATTGTCAATGCACTGGTTATAGCAAAGAACCATGCAAACGCATTAGTAAATAATTCATATCCGTTAGTTAGAGGATAATCCGCTCGTGGAGGATTTAATCTAGCGAAAGTCTTTGTATTGAAATATTCTTGAAATCCACCTTCAGTAATTCCTCCATTAACTCTAATAACATATTCTTCGGTTTCATGGATCATAAGCAATGGCAACAAAGCCCAAAATAAGAATGACAACCATGTGAAACTAGGATCCGTATATTTAAAGCATGCTAAAAGCACCAATAACATGGGACCTATAAAAGCAATGCCCGCCTTCCATATTATATTATAATCTTCCATATTAACAGCCTCCAAGTGCATAATTTAAATTGTGAAATTATAAGCTAATTTTATAAAAATTTCCTAATCTCTATTACTTTAATATTAATGTTTGATAATCTCAAAGTATTTTCTTACACCCCCTATCAATTTAACCACTAACATATTATCGTTATATACCAAAAATGTTACTATAATTTCACCAACCATCAACAGAGTGTCTGATCTGGTGTGTAAATTTACAAATCTATCACAATGGCTTTATAAGAGTTTGATTAATAATATAACTAAGGATTAGTAAGTTATAACATAAATCATAGATAAAGAACGAAAACACTTACCCTTAATTATTAAGTTTTTACTACTCTTCCCATTGACACCTAAGATACTTCAAAGCTACATTTTTTTATAACCTCAAAAATATATTATTATCATAATTTGAAGGGGGCACAATATGGTAAAAATAAAATGGGCATCTGTAAGAAGAGGTTTATTGTTATCACTAATTTTATGGCTTATTCTTCGAGAAGTTGCCGGGGATATTGGAGGTGTAATTGGATTTGTCCTAGCAACAATAATCGTCGGTTACAGAGTTAATGAAGGTTATAAAAGCGGTTCAATACATGGAGCACTAGTCGGTATGGTAGGTGGTATTATAGGAGGATCAATCATACTGATTTTATACCTCATTGGGTTAGGAGACATAGGAAAACAGCTTTGGCCAGTTACAGGAGTAATAGAAGCCACCATAGTCATAATCTTATATGCAATTGTAGGGGCCATTGGTGGTACAATCGGCTCCGCCATTAAAAAAGTACGTCAAAATTCTACTTAACAATGTTTTAATATCCAACATAATCTCCAATTATAATATAGATGAATTAATATTCTCATATTGAAAATTCATGGCCAAACCCACTTAGACTGCAGACAAGATGTTCGCATTAACTTTTGCAAAGAAAGGTCCTAATTATATCGGAAAATTCATTAATAATATCTAGAAAAAATAAAAAAAATAACCCCTTTTTTGAAAATTATTAAAACGGAACTAATTAGATATAAAAGGTAATATAAACCCTAAATAAAATTTTCAGACATCTTAACAGCCCCCAGCCTACATTGAGAACAATGATGTCCGCATAACGCTTTTTGGAATAGAATTGTAACTATCAGCAGTATTACCAAATTATTTAACAAATTATATTCAAAATATATTAATAGTGATAATATGATGACCGTGGCAATTATAAAAAGGCGCTTAAAAGATGGGAAAACATACGAAGATTTCCGCAAAGCTTGGTATCATACTGTAGGATTTGGTACTAAGAATAAGATGTACAGTTTGATAAATGCTTTTGATGAACGGGAAATTATCGTTATAGGATTCACTGAAATACCTTCAGATACTGAAGATATTTTAGAGGGTTTAAGAATAGATGTCAAAGAAAGGCTTGACAACCCATTGGAGGATGTTATTGAACCTGAAATAGAACGGGACTTCGGAATTTTAATATCAGAAGATGATTTCTCAGCAGAAGGTGCCATAGAATACAAAAAACCCACTATTGATGGGAAAGAAGTTGATATTGAAGAAGTATTCAAGGGATTGCTAGCCTGGAAACAGGGCCTAGAACAAGCATCACAAGAAAGAGACAATGCCCGGAAAACAAAATAAACTTCTGACCACTTAACCCAGAAACATAGATTTTTGACATAATAAAATAAACAGTAGGTATTAATTCAATCCGAATTTCAATTGTGTAATCCATCAAAGATATGAGGGGTATTTTAGAAGGTAAATTTAATTTTAAATATATTCTATGTACTATTAGCACTAATTATTGTAGTATTTTTAGATTTCAGATATTTTAAAAACAATTTTCCGAAAATATTAACGACAAATATACTAATTTTTATAGTATTTGCTGCATTTTATTACTTATTTTTAAGTAATTTATACTATATTATGGAATTGGGGGAATTGGACGAAAGATCTTTACCAATATCTCTTTCCATTAAGGAAACCTTCAACTCCTTGCTCTTTAATTTTTCTTAAATTTTTCAGATTTGCATCTTTGTGGAGCGGTTTAAGAAATTCAAATTCCTTGCATGTTTCAAATTCACCACATTCCCAGCATCCTTGATATTCGTTCTTCTGTGCACACTGAGCAATATGACAAAACTTTGCTCTGGATCCATCCCGGCATCCTTCACACCTTAAGTTCTCAAGTCCTCCTAAACATTCATAGCATTCAGAGTAGTTATCAAATTCTTTGAAGGGAAGTGCTTCTACCACTTTATCAAAGTTGGATTTTCTTAACTCTTTCCTGAGGTCCCGAGCTAAATCAGCAATGGAACCCGTGTAATTAAAGCAATCTTCACAATAAAGACCACAATAACTTACTAAATTAAGTTTTTTCATTCTCTTCAACCCCAATATAAAATGCTAATCAATTATTCCAATCATTAAAAACAATAATAATTCTTATTATTTTTATTAGTTATTCATTGGATGTATGAATAATAATTTTAAACTTTAAAACTATTTTAAATCCTCGTGACCTGCAACCACCCTAACCTGAGGATACAACCTTAAAAATGTTAAAATCTTCTCCAGGGTTTCCTGAGCCATCTCTACATCCCCGGTGTAGTCAATGGGAGCCACACCAAGTTTGAGGTTCTCACGGATGAATGCAGCATCCATTGCCATGAGAACAGGACCATCCACCCCATTCACTAGGAAAGAACTGTGTCCAGGGGTGTGTCCAGGAGTATGGATTGCCCATAGAGATCCATCACCCAATAAATCCACACTGGGTCCTAAAAAGGGCATGTTCTGTGCCAGAGAATAATCAATTTCAAATAACTCTTTTAGACCTTCTAAAAAATCACCATGGACTTCTGGCTGGTAATCCTTATACTCTCCCTTACCAGTTACATAGGGAATATTTTTAGGAAGTTCCCTCACACCAGCGGCATGGTCAGAATGTAAATGGCTTAAAAACACCATTTCAAGGTTAATCCCTCTTTTTTCAAGATGGTGGCCAATATTCTCATTTTCTTGCTGCTGATATTCATCAACAGAAGTTCCTTCTAATCCTCCGCAGGGGTCTTTAAAGTAAGATGAATCCAGTCCCACATCCAGTAAGAAGTCACCTTTTTCCTGGTGGTGTATCCAGTGTGCCAGTATGGGGACTTCGATTTCCTTGTCTTCCACATCCCTAGCACGGGGATGATCTGGATTTAAAGTGCCCTTCAGGTTGATAATCACGGATCCGGTCTGGAAAGTGTGAACAGTTATATTACGGAGATTTTGGAATACTTCCGCCCAACTAAGTTTACTGGTTTTCTTATACTGGTAATTTACAAGTTTCATTGAAATCAATTATACTCCATTTTAGGCTTTAATCATTTTCAAACAGTTTATCATTTCTAAATTTTACCATTCAAAAATTTGTATTTTTCAATAAAGTATTGGAGAGGATTAAAATCCTGAGGATTATTTTCCCCGGGACTGGTCCACTCCATCAAAACACTTATCCAGGAACTCCTTTTTGGGGGGTTTGGTAAGTAGACTGACCAAAATTGTAACGATAATTGCCACTGGCAGGGCCACGATCATGGGGTCTACAGTTGGCCATGGTACAGATGTGATGATGGTTGACTGTCCCATTAAAGCATTGGAAATTCCTAAAGGTTCTGCTGTTTTTTTAAAGCCGAATAACAACCATATCAAACTGGTTACAGCACCACAAACTAGTCCTGCAATTGCACCTTCTTTGGTGGCTCTTCTCCAGTAGAGTGCTGCCACGTAAATTGCCAGGAATGCTGCGGCAGTGATACCGAACCACAGGGCAGTTCCCAGGGCAACTATACTGGCTGGTAGTATGAATCCAAGAATTACTGCAATGACAACTGCAATTACTATCCCTATCCTGGCCATTCTTACTGATGATCCTCCAGTTTTACGCACCAGAGTCTCATATATGTCCCGTCCCAGGGCAGTTCCCTGAACATGGAACTGTGCAGAAAGGGTGGACATGGCAGCAGATAGGAGTGCTATCATAAATAGATATGCAAACCATAAAGGCATGGCCGCAGCTATGAATGTAGGTATAACCTTATCCAAATTTCCCCCTGCTGCCTGCACTGCAGTTTGTCCAGTTGTCTGGAAGAAGTAGACGTTGGAAAGTGCTCCTACCACGTAGGCCCCGAATGTCATTACAAATATGAATACTCCCCCGATCAAAACTCCCCGGTTTAACTCCTTATTTGATTTAACAGTCATGAACCGCACCACTAACTGGGGCTGTGATAGAACTCCTATACCCACTCCCAGGATCAAACTGGAGACTAAAGTCCACCAGAATGGACTCCCCAGGGAAGGCATGGATGTCCAGCCAGTGAACCCGGTTGCAGTAGCAGCTGCAGTTGCCTTTTGGGGAACAACATTCACCAGATTGGTGAGTGCCTGATTGGCATCAGTTACTCCTCCCAGTATCCAGTAAATTGCTATGAGAAGGAATATCATTCCAAAAAACATTATACTACCCTGCAGGGCATCGGTGTACATCACACCCTTGATCCCACCGAAAATAACGTATACTGCCACTATGACAGCCATTACAACTAAAGCTATATTGTAATCCACACTCAACGTTGTTTCCACAAACCTGGCCATTCCCACAAGCACAACCGACGCGTATAACGGCATTCCAATAAAAATAATCGCACCTGAGAAGTACTGGATAAATCTACTGTCAAAACGCCTTGATAAGAACTCGGGGAAGGTTAAAGCACCTAAATTATGGCCCATTTTACGGGTGCGTTTTCCAAAGAACACAAAGGCAATGAATATTCCAATGATGATGTTTAAAAACACCAGCCACAGGATTCCCATACCATAATTAGCAGCGACTCCACCAAATCCCACAATAGCTGCGGTACTGATGAATGTGGCCCCATAACTCAGGGCCATGATGAAGGGATGTGTTTCCCTCCCTGCAACAAGATAATCGTCTGCATTCTTAGTTCTACGCCAGGCAACATAACCCACATACCCATTTATCACGAGAAATATTAAAACAACAATACTCAATATCATTAAATCCACTTAAATCACAACCTAAGTCCAATAATTTTATCATAATTATTAATGATTATTGAATCTCTGACAACATTATATAAACTTTTATAAATAAGGTTATTATCAATCCACGGAATTATATCATATATATGCTTAAAACATGAAGCTTATACTCATTTATCAAAATTTAAATAATGTTAACAATAAAAAGCCATTATTGCCCCTGATAAATAGAGTTAAAATAGATGGGGTTATATTTATCTTTTAGATTAATGATTGATTAGAATAGGAAAAAGGGTAGTGAAATAATTGAGCGAAGATGGTCCTCCTCGATTAAGAAAACCAGGAAACAATACCAAGAAAAAGGATTCAACATCCAAATTGGGAAAAGCCAGTGCAGATATTAAAGAAAAAATTGGCTCTTTAAAACTGAAAAACGGAGAAAATTCCTTTTCAGGTAAAGTTAATTCCCTCCAATCCAAAATAAATAATGATGATAAACAGGGAAATGGGGGTCCTACCCGGCTCAGAGTACCACACACAGAATCAACTGATAAACTCAATTCTAATAATTTGAAAAAAATCATCCCTAAAATACTGGGGAAAAAATCTATTTTGGGTATTATTGGCATTATTATTTTAATTATCCTGGTGGTTACCACTGCAATGTGGGTTATGGGTGATCATAAAACTGTCACTAACCAGAGCAACAATGCCACCAACCAGATGAATAATCTTAAAAACCATTTTGACAATGGTAACATCTCATTTGACTATCCTGAAGGTTGGAATATTACTAACGTTACAGATCAAGCTTCATTAATAGTTACAGTTACAGATGATGAAAATAACAGTTTTTCTGTCTTTAGGGAGGATTTGTTAACTCAAAATTTCACATACCGGGTTGCCAGTTGGCGTTCAAACATTTTAGCCAAAGGTATGATCTACTACGAGGGCGATCTCACCATTGACAACACCACTGCCTATGAACTGGAAGCAAACTACAAACCCAATGATAAGGTTTTCACCACTCGGGGAATAGCCTTCCAGAAAAACAACAGTGCATACTTTGTGATCTTCGTCTTTGACAAACCACTCCTGGATTATAAAAACGAAATGGATACAGTTATAAACAGTTTCCATGTGAATGGGTAACTAACTTCAAATTATAAACGTAAAGTATTCATGGATAAATAAGTTTTATACAGATATTGATTAAATGAAGGGCAATAATTAAATAAAATATTGATTAAAATATTTAAATTGATTTTAATAAAAAATAAGAAGATATTGGCCGGTGGATTAAATGATCTGGAATGAAGAAGTGGAGTGCATATCTAGGGATGAAATGAAGAAATTACAACTTAAACGATTGAAGGATGTTGTAAAACGGGCCTATGAAAATGTTCCCTATTATAAAAAACGTTTTGATGAGGCAGGAATTAAACCAGAGGATATTGAAACCCTGGAAGACATCCAGAAATTACCTTTAACCACTAAAGACGATCTTCGTGCGGCATATCCTTTTGGAATGTTTGCAGTTCCTAGAAGGGAGATTGTAGAAGTTCACACATCCTCAGGGACCACTGGAAAACCCACTGTTTCCGGTTATACTCGGGAAGACTTGGAAACATGGAGTGAAATAATGGCCAGGGGTTTAACCATGTTTGGGGTTGATGATGAGGATCTTATCCAGAACACCCATGGTTACGGTCTTTTTACCGGTGGTTTTGGGGTGCACTACGGTGCCCAGAAGATAGGGGCCACAGTTATACCCATTTCAACTGGACAGACCCGCAGACAGATCGAGATAATGAAGGACTTTGGAACCACGGTTCTAATAGTTACTCCTTCCTACGGACTTTACCTGGCAGAGGTGGCCGAGGAAGAAGGACTTGAACGAGAGGATATGAAATTAAAATCCATTGGTTTTGGAGCAGAGATGTGGACTGAAGAGATGCGCCAGGAGATTGAAAAACGCTTCAATGCACCAGCATATAATATCTACGGACTCACAGAGATTATGGGTCCCGGGATAGCTCTGGAATGCCCAGAGCAGGATGGTCTACATGTTATGGAAGATCATTTCTACCCGGAGATCATTGATTCTGAAACCCAGGAAGTACTGGAAGAAGGTGAAAAGGGAGAACTGGTCCTTACCAACCTGACCAGAGAAGGAATGCCCATTATTCGTTTTAGAACCAAAGATGTTACCAGCCTCAGAAGAGGAACCTGTTCCTGTGGTAGGACCATGGTTAAAATGGACCGCATAACCGGAAGAACCGATGACATGCTCAAGATCCGTGGAGTGGCAGTATTCCCATCCCAGATCGAAAAGGCTCTCCTGAAGATGGATGGTATTGAACCCCATTACCAGATCATTGTCACCCGACCCCAGCACCTGGATGAAATGGAAGTACAGGTGGAAACATCACCTGAACTTTTCTCTGATGAGGTGAAGGAGTTAGTGGGGATAAAAAAGAAAATAGAAAACTTCATCCACAATGAAATTGGTTTGAGAGTTACTGTAACCCTGGTAGAACCAAGAACACTACCTCGAAGCCAAGGAAAAGCAGTCAGGGTTATTGATAAACGTGGATTAAGCAAATAATTTCAAAATAGTAATTTGAACTTTACAGTTCAAATCTATTGAAAATAAAGCATAGCTTGGTGAAATATCCTTAAAAAAAGATTAAAAATTATATGAGATTATAAGGGGGAATTAAAAGTGAAAATAGAACAGTTATCAATATTCCTGGAAAATAAGAAGGGTAGAATGAGGAATGCACTGGATGTTCTGGCTGATGCAGGGTTCAATATCAGGGCACTGTCCATTGCTGATACATCAGACTTCGGTATTTTAAGATTGATTGTACCTGAACCTTATAAGGCCAAAGAAATCCTGGAGGAAAACAATTTCGTGGTTAAGATGGGCTATGTTATTGCTGTGCAGATGTCAGACCAGCCAGGAGGACTGGGCACCATCCTGGGAATACTGGACGACTCAAACATAAACCTGGATTATCTCTATGCCTTTGTGGATGAAAAAGAAGAAAGAGCCATTGTCCTGCTCCATCCAGAGGATATTGATGCAGGGATAGAAGTCCTTAAAAAGGGTGGGGCAATCGTGATCCCCCCAGAAGATGTTTACAACTGGTAAACATAACATAATTTTTGTTCATTTTTTTATTTTATAATTTTTTTTAGTTGCGATTTCTAATTTTAATTTCCTATATTAATTTCCGACATTCATTATGTTTGATTTTTCTTCTTATGTTCCTTATTTTAATAAGAATCTTAGAACTATCCTATTGTACTAAGAAATTCTCAACATCATTAATAAATTCCAATGTTCCAGTCTCTATTTGCTTTGTTAAACTATCCAAATCACTAAAATCAGGATTTTCAACTAAAATATGTTCTATAATAGAGTCCACACCTTTTGTAGTTGGTGGAATATGGTATTTATTCCAATCCATTTCTTTAAACAGTTTCCAGTATTTGTTTTGAACGTTTTTATTGTATCCTGCTAACCAAACTTCAAACCTAAATGTTTCATGAACAAAGACTATGGCAATTTTCAATTTTCGGCTTTTTAATGATTCTGGGGAGAAAGAAAAATAAGTCATATCCATATACCCCTGATAAATACCTGACACAAAATATTGGGGATATTTATTTTTAAAATAAACTCTCAAATCCATTATATATCTCATTAAGCCCCCATAAGCCTCCTGAATACAACCCTTCTCCAACAGTTTTCTATATTCCTGCATACATTCATTAAATGAACCCATATCCAATTCACCCACTGATCATCAGATTATAATAAATTTATCTTATTATAATTTTTATACCAGATTATATGAAATTATTTTTCCATTAATTTCTAATTTTTAAGAAAATAAAAAAAATATTAATACCAAAAAAATATTTTCTGTGAGTTTAAGTCAACCCTCTGCATAAATGTTGGAAGAACAAACCCTGAATCCTTCCTCAAATGCCTTCAAATTTATGGGAATACTCTTCTCAGGTAAATTATTCTTCATTGATTCTATTATGATTTGCTTATCCACTGGAAATCCTGGAACCGCTGCTGCAGCACCTAACATCACCATGTTCACCGCCAAGATGTGACCAGCGTCCTTGGCTATTCCATCCGCATCCAGGGCAATAACCTTCTTTGCATGGTCCCCCAGTTCATCCAGTAGGATGGATAGTTCAGGGTAAGGATGTTCACTTTGGCGGATGTTAAACGGATAAATTGATGAAGTATTCGTAACCACGTAACTTTCTTTATTTATCATGTTAACTGCCCTGAGTGCTTCCAGTGGCTCAAATGCCAGTAATAGGTCTGCTTTCCCTTCTTCAATGATGGGGCTCCTTGAATCTCCAATCTTCATCTGGGTGGACACCACTCCGCCTCTCTGGGACATTCCATGGATTTCACCCACTACCACGGACAAATCACTTTTCATGGCTGCTTCCCCCATGATAACCGAGGTTTTGATGATTCCCTGACCACCAACTCCTGAAATGTAAATATTGTAAGGGTTCATTGTTATTCCTCCTCTCCCCTGTTACTATCAATCCTTTTAGCCCTTATAGCCTTCTCCGGACATGTTTGAACGCATACATTGCATTTCCTGCACATTAATGGGTCAATTCTGATTTTGTCTTCATCAGTGGTGTAGATAGCAGGACAGGTGAGTTCCATGACACAGGTATCACAACCCGTGCATTTATCATCCTGGACATCGATGATGATGTTTTTACCCTTCTGGGTCCCACCTTTGATTAACATACAGGGGTACTGGGATATTACCACTGCCACTTTATCAAATTGGAGTGCTTTTTTGAATATATCCTTTGAATTACGGACATTCAAGGGGTTTATGGTCTCCACCATTTCCACACCACAAGCTTTTACAATATCTGGTATGGATATTTCAGGCGCTTCCAATCCCATTCCATCCACTGGGAGGCCAGGGTTAGGCTGGCCACCGGTCATGGCGGTGGTGCGGTTATCCAGGATCACCAGGACAAAACGGTTCTTGTTGTGCACTGCGTTGATGAGTGGTGGTATTCCTGCATGGAAAAAGGTTGAATCCCCTATGAAGCTTACCACGGTTTGATCAGTGGCCTTGGAAAACCCGCAACTGGTTCCAACAGATGAACCCATTGATAAGAGATAATCTGCAATTTCATAGGGCGATTCTATACCCAGAGTGTAGCAACCTATATCACTGGGAAATACGAGATCATCCAGATTCAGATCCTCTGCTGCCTTTTTAACCTCGAAATATGCGGCGCGATGCGGACAGCCCGGACAGAGCGTTGGTGGTCTTTTGGGAAGTTCAAGAGAATCTGATGTGGTTTCAACTGGCATTTCCAAGCCCATCATCCTGCCCACTCCCCCTAAAACAATATCTGGACTGTATTCATATATCGCAGGCAGTGTTCCATCCAGTTTACCGTGAATCACTGATTTTAGCTGGTGTTTACCTACAATAGCCAGTATTTCTTTTTCCATGATGGGGTCAACTTCCTCCACCACCAGAACCCGTTCTGTATTTTCTAAAAATTCCAGGACCTTTTTTTCAGGGAAAGGATATGAAAAGGCTATTTTAAGGATATTTACCGGTAAATTGTACTCTTCCACCACATCCATAACATAGTTGAAGGCACTGCCACTGGTGATAATCCCCACATGACTTCCATTATCAAAGGGCTGATTTAAGGAGGAATTATTGGATAATACTTCTACCTGGTACATTTTTTCAACCAGATTTCGGTGCATTATCCGGGCAGACTCCGGTACTGGTACAAAACGCTGGGGATCTTTATCAAAGTGTCCCTTCGTTTTAGGCTTATTTAAAGCACCCAGTTCCACTATTCCCCTCATATGGGAAACTCGGGTGGTGGTGCGGAGAATAACCGGTAATTCAAATTCCTCAGATAGCTGGTAGGCATATCTCATGAGATCCTTAACTTCCTGGGGGCTGGAGGCTTCCAGGAGTGGAATGTTTGCCAGGCGAGCGTAGTGACGGTTATCCTGTTCATTCTGGGATGAGAACATGGATGGATCATCTGCAGTGAGGATTACCATCCCTCCCCGAACACCGGTGTAGGCAACGCTCATTAATGAATCTGAAGCCACGTTAACACCCACGTGTTTCATGAAGGTGAATGACCTTAGTCCTGAGGCAGAAGCAGCTGCTGCTACTTCCAGGGCTACTTTTTCATTGACTGAAAACTCAAAATACATCCCTGCATCTTCAGCAAGGACTGATAATACATTTCCAATCTCTGAAGAAGGTGTTCCAGGGTAAGTGCTGGCCACAGACACACCTGCTTCCAGGGCACCACGGACTGCAGCTTCATTACCCATTAAAAACAGTTTATCCTTTTCCTGTCCTGTGAGTATTTCTTTAATGTTCATGGTATACTTCCTTGAAGATAAAATGATGTTTAATACATCTAATGGTTAATATCCAATTAAGCAGTTAAATACAGATATATTGAATTATAAGGTTAGAATAGCTATATGAAAAAATATATAGATTCTTATATTAAGTTTGAATATCTGCTATATTTAGATTTAGGTTTTTTTAAATTGATTCTACTAGGTATAATTGAGTTAGTGATGATCGGATTGGAAAGTGAAAAACTAAATTAAAATAGTAAAACTAAATTAAAAGAGTGAAGATCTTCCTAAAGACTAAAACTCACTATTTCTGGACAAGAAATAATTCCGGATAAAAGATTATTTGAAGGTTGTATTATAATTAACTCTGATGAAGATTAAAATTCAGGACATTGAGGTCCAGTGCCATGTTTTCCACAGGAAAGTGAAATATGCCCGTTTAGAGATTAAAAACGGTGATCTCAACCTTATCATGCCAATTGGAGCTGAAGATTATCAGGGTCTAATTCGAAAACATGAAAAATGGGTTTATCAGAAAATATCACGGATAAATACGTTGAAAAAAGAGTCTGAAAACAGAAAACTGGATTTAACTCGCAGTGAACACGAATTCCGGGAACTGGTTAAGTTACTGGTGGCTGAAATATCCAGTGAAATGGGTTCACCGGTGAATAATGTGACTTTCCGCCGTATGAAAACCCGTTGGGGAAGTTGTAGTTCATCAGGAAATGTGAACTTTAATACTCGCCTTAGATACTTACCGGAAAGCCTCATCAGATATGTGGTGCACCATGAAGTGTGTCATATCAAGGTAAGAAAACATGACAAACACTACTGGAATCTGGTTTCCCTAACTTACCCTGATTATAAGAAATTTGAAAATGAACTGGCTATTTACTGGTTTTTGGTGAAGGATTTAAATTAACAGTCCCACAAAATTTATCAAAGTGGATTTAGCTTGATACAATCATTTTTATAACAATGACAATCATTTTTATAACAATGACAATCATTTTTATAACAATATTTTTTAAATGATTTTCTGTAAATTTCAGAAAACATATATTTTTTATAATAATTTTTTATAGGAATAATGCCTAATATTATTGATTCTATTTTAATCTCAATCCAAATTTGAGTTATGATGGATCCTGATTAAATGTTGTATAAACTAAAAAAAACAGGTTAAACAGATTAGAATCTGAAAATATAATTTTTTAAAATTTAAACACTATTTAAAAATCATAAAAGATTTAGAAATTTAAAAGAGATTTAAATAACGAAAAAGAGATTTAAATCATATTGGAGATGGAAATGATAAATATAACTGTTATGCGTTATCAGCCTTCAGAGGATGAAGAACCCTACCCTGAATCTTATTCTGTTGAAAAGAAGGAGAAGATGAAAGTCTTGGATGCTTTAAACTACATCAATCAGCATCATCAGGCTGATATTGCCTACCGCTGTTCCTGTCGGGCGGGTCAGTGTGGTTCCTGTGCTGTTAAAGTCAATGGAGAAATGGCCCTGGCATGTAAAAGAGAAATAAAAGATGAAGATGTAATCGAACCTATCAATTTACCGGTTATTAAGGACCTGGTTGTGGATAGGAGCACAATGGACAGTAAAGTGAAGGATATGGGTCTTTTTCTGGAGGATGAGTGCGGAATCAGTGAGTGTCCTGCAGTTTTAGATCCAGAAGAACTTACCAACACCAAGAAATTAAGGAGCTGTATTGACTGTTACTCCTGTTTATCCGCCTGTCCAGTATTAAAGGTTAATGATGAATTTGCAGGACCCTATTTTATGCGTTACCTGTCCAAGTTTGCCCTGGATCCAAGGGACTGCTTGGATCGGGCAGAAGAAGGATTTGATGAGGGACTTTACTGCTGCACATCCTGTTCTAAGTGTGTGGAAGTCTGTCCTAAAGAAATAAACACCTTCGGTGGAGCCATTGAAAAGTTAAGGGAAATAGCCTGTCAGGAGGGTATTGGACCCTTACCACCCCATCGTGAAGTTAGGGAGCTTATTGAAAAAACTGGAAGATCAGTAGAACCCCCAACTGAAGGGCCAATGAGGGAAGGTTTCATAAAAGCAGTTAACTCTCAAAGTGTAAAAGAAAACGTAAAAGCAGTCGATAAGGATAAAAATAACGGGAAAGAAAAAATTGCACTCTTCACTGGCTGCTTAATGGACTACCGCCTCCCAGATATTGGGGTGGCCCTTTTGGATGTTTTAAATAACCATGATGTTATTGTGGATGTGCCCAGCCAACAGGTCTGCTGTGGTTCTCCCCTTATTCGAACCGGGCAAACTGATGCTGTTGCAAAGCTGGTTGAAAAGAATACTAAGGCCTTTGAAGGTTACGATACCATCATCACTGTCTGTGCTGGTTGTGGAGCCACCCTTAAAAAGGATTACCCCCAGTACGGTACCAGCTTTAATGTGATGGATATCAGTGAATATCTGGCAGATAAACTTAACACCGAAGACATGAAACCAGTGGACATGAAAGTCACCTACCACGACCCCTGCCACCTTGTAAGGGGTCAGGGCATTCGGGATGAACCCCGTAAGATTCTCGAAAACATTAAGGGCCTTGAATTCGTGGAGATGGAAGTTCCTGACCAGTGTTGTGGCGCTGGTGGTGGTGTAAGATCTGGTAAACCAGAAATAGCAGCCGCACTGGGCAGTGCCAAGGCTAAGATGATAGAAAAACTGGACGTGGATGCAGTGATCACCATTTGCCCATTCTGTGAAAATAACATCAGGGCTTCTCTGGAGAAGGAAGGGATGGACCTGGAAGTTATGAACATACTCAAACTCCTGGAAAAGGCATACGAAAAATGAAAACTGGATTTACACCAGATAAAGATTATTCAAATAGCGAATCCAGATTAAATTAAGTGAGAGAATCTGATTAAAAAAATTCTAAAAAAAATATCCGAATAAAATTAAAAAGGTTAAAATTAAAAAAAAGAATTTTAAACAGATTAAAACAAAAAAAAGGATTGATTAGGGATATACATGATTTATGTGGTTTTTGTGGAGCCAGAAACTCCTGGCAATATTGGGTTCCTGGCACGGACCATGAAAAATTTCGGTTTATACCAGATGGTGCTTATAAATCCCTGCCCACTGGAAAATGATTCATATTACAAGGCCATGCACGCCCGTGAAATCGTCTCCAATCGCCAGGAATATGATTCCCTGGCAGAATTCCTCAAAATTAAAGAGATTGATTTTGCAGTGGGAACTACCGGGAATGCGGGTGGAAGTTATAATCTCCCCCGTATTGCAGTAACCCCTGATAATCTGGCCCAATCATTGAATGTGAATGGAGATATTGCATTGATAATGGGAAGAGAGGGTGATGGTCTCACTAACAAGGAATTAGAACTTTGTGATGTTGTAGTCTCAATTCCCACCCATGATGCTTATCCAGTCCTCAATGTGACCCATGCTGCGGCCATTATATTTTACGAACTGTTTAAAACTGAGAAAACTTATCCTGTGGAAGACCTGGATGAAGCATCTTTAACCGAAAAACAGGGCTTAATTGAATGTATGGATGAAGTGCTGGATCACCTGGACTATCCAGCGCATAAAAAAAAGAATGCATCCACGGTCTTCAGGAGAGTACTGGGAAGAGCATTTATATCTGGAAGAGAAGCACACACCCTTAGGGGAATGTTTCGAAGGATTAAAGAGAGGGTTGAATAAAATTTAATATTCAGAATTAATATTCATAAATAGTTTAATTGGTTTAGAAATAATTTAATTTATCAAAATCCAAATAATTTTAAGTGGTTATAATCCAGAATAGTTTATTTAACAATTTCAATAGGGTTAATAATTCCATAATTTTATAGACCTTAAAATCTCATGTTAATAATTTCTGTGTAAATTGTAAACTTAAACTAAAAATAATGATAACCAGAAACTAAAAAGGGAGAATGAGGATAAAATGGCTATTTTAAGTGATCAGGATATCATAAAATATTTAGATGAAGGAAAAATTATCATAGAACCGTTGGAAGATCCAGCCCGGCAGATTCAACCATCATCTGTGGACCTCAGGATTGGGAATGAATTTAAAGGTTTTCGCATAATCAGAAAGCCATGCATTGACCCCCTGGACAAGTCTGACCTGGAATCATACATGGAATCATTCCATCTGGATAAGGGAGAGGCATTTATCATACATCCTGGTGAATTTGCACTGGCCACAACCTATGAAGCTGTTAAACTCCCTGATAATCTGGTGGCACGTGTGGAGGGGCGTTCCTCAATGGGACGTCTGGGAATCACCATGCACGTTACTGCAGGTTATATTGACCCTGGATTTGAGGGGAAAATCACCCTGGAAATTTCAAACATTGGCAAAATGCCAGTTGCCCTTTACACTGGCCAGAGGGTCTGCCAGATAGTATTTGAAACCATGACCAGCCCATCTTTACGTCCTTACGGCCATCCAGAAAGGGATAGTAAATATATGGGGCAGGATAAACCGGTTACCAGTAAAATCAAGCAGGATTATGAGATCAGGGACCGTAAACAGACAAAATTACTTTAATTTAATACGGTAAAATTAATTTAATACTATTTAAAAAATTATCCTAATTTGAGGAAATTTGAGAGGATATAAATGAAGAATGAAGATGTTATGAATATTGCCAAGAAGAGAGGATTCTTGTGGTCATCATTTGAAATTTACTCAGGAGTGGCCGGATTCTTTGATTACGGCCCTCTGGGTGCAATTCTAAAAAATAAGATCATGAACAAGTGGAGAAATTACTACCTGGTGGGTGAAGGATTCTACGAAATCGAATCGCCAACCATCATGCCTGAAGAGGCACTTAAAGCCTCAGGACACGTGGACCACTTCAACGACCCCATGACCGAATGTAAAGATTGTCTGGAAGTCTTCAGGGCAGATCATGTTATCAAAGAAGCCATTGGAGAAGAAGTGGAAGGATTGAAAAACCAGGAGCTCACTGAAATATTATCCCACCAGGAAATTCTCTGCCCCAAGTGTGGGGGCCACTTAACACATGTATGGAGTTACAACCTCATGTTTCAAACCCTTATCGGTGCTAAGGGTAAAAAAACAGGTTACATGAGGCCGGAAACTGCCCAGGGCATTTTCATACCATTCAAGAGACTCTTAAGGTTTTTCCGTGGTAAACTTCCATTCGGTGTGGTGCAGCTGGGTAAAGCTTACCGTAATGAAATTTCACCGCGACAGGGTGTTATCCGCCTCAGGGAGTTCACCCAGGCTGAAGCAGAGATATTTGTGGATCCCCGTGATAAAACCCACCCCAATTTCCAGAATGTGGCCCAGCAGGTTCTTTCCCTGTTCACTGCCCCCGCCCAGGAGGAAGATGGTGAATTCATACAGATCACAGCAGAAGAAGCAGTCAACAAAGGTGTGATATCCAGTCAAATGTTGACTTACCAGTTATGTTTGGCTGATAGGTTCATGGAGGAACTGGGAATACCTGAAAATGTTATCCGGTTCCGGCAGCACATGAAAACCGAGATGGCACACTACGCCATTGACTGCTGGGATGTGGAAATCTACACCGACCGTTACGGTTGGATTGAAGTTATTGGAATCGCCGATAGAACAGATTTCGACCTTAAATCACACAGCCAGTACAGTAAGGAAGACCTATCAGTGTTCATAGAATATGATGAACCACGAACTGTTACCAAAATGGCAGCAAAGCCAGATATGAAAAAATTTGGCCCCCTATTTAAGGCTAATGCACCTAAAATTTTGAATTTCCTTAAGGAAGCTGATTCTAACCTGATAAAGGAAGCTTTTGATGAAAATGGTGTTTATGAGTTGGAATTAGATGGTGAATCATACCAGTTAACCCCTGATATTATATCATTTGAAGAGGTTGAAGAAACTGTGAGGGGTGAAAAGGTATATCCTCATGTTATCGAACCATCTTATGGTATTGACCGTATAACATACTCTGTACTCCTCCACTCATTCACCCAGGAAGATGACAGGAATATTTTCCATTTCCCTGCAGATATTGCCCCGGTTGGAGTGAATGTATTCCCACTGTTGAACAAGGATGAACTGGTGGAAATATCCGACAAGATAAGAAATAATCTACGCAGCGAAGGCATAATAGCAGAAGTAGACACTTCCGGAACTATTGGTCGAAGGTACGCTCGTTCTGATGAGATAGGAACACCATTTGCAGTTACAGTGGACCATCAAAGCCTGGAAGATGACACAGTAACCATCCGGGAACGTGACAGCCAGGAACAGGTCCGTGTGTTGATATCTGAAGTTCCAGGAAAAGTTAATGACTTAATCTTCAATAAGATAAATTTCAGTGACATTTAGACAATTTATGTCTTAATTTCACTCTTTTTTTAATTATTTTTTCAAGGTAGCTTTTTGGATATTTCTACATCCATTACACATTTACAGTAGTGTCAAAAAATAGAATTTTAAAAAATCCATAATAAAACTCCATAATACTATAAGGTTAAACCTCTTAATTAATTTTAGATAATTAAATTGTGGATTGAGATAATTAATCATTGGATGATTTAGTAACTGGATTGTTAACAATACAGATGAAAACCGTGAAAGATGTTGGAGTTGAACTGGTATGATAGACGCACATATACATGCTGATTGCAGGCCTTACGAAGACTTTGAGACAATGGCTGTTGCTGGGATAGAATCTGCTCTTACACTGGCTCATGATCCCATGAGGATGACCACTTCGGCAGTTGTACTGGACCACTTCCACCGTATACTGGATAACGATTTTAAAAGGGCTAAAAGTAATGGTTTGACCTTAAAAGCAGCTCTGGGGCTTCACCCCCGGAGCATATGTCAGGATTACAAACTGGTACTTCGAAAGCTGCCATGGTTCCTGGACCAGGAAGAAGTGATTGCCCTTGGAGAAGTTGGTCTTGAAACTGCTTCTAATATTGAAAGGGAAGTGTTCAGAACCCAGCTTAAGATGGCCGATGAGCTGGATATGAAGGTGGCTGTGCACACTCCCCGAAGGAATAAAAGGGAAATTACCATTAAAACTCTCTCCATAATCCACAGTAGCATTGATCCGTCCCTTGTAGTGGTGGACCATGTGGATACATCCATCATTGACCTGTTGGAGGATTTTGAGGGAATGCTGGGAATCACAGTGCAGCCACAAAAAATGACCCCCCAAGAAGCGGTTGAACTTTTGGAAGGAACATTTGATGAATACGGTCCTGAAAAGTTTATGCTGGATAGTGACATGAGTTCATCCCCATCAGACCCATTATCTGTTCCTAAAACTGTCCACCAACTTAAAATGGCAGGTTGGGATGACGAAAAGATAGAAATGTTATCCCAAAAGAATGCAGCCAATTTTTATGGTTTCTAAAAGAAGAAACCATCTTATGGTTTTTAAA
The DNA here is from genome assembly GCF_000302455.1 of Methanobacterium formicicum DSM 3637. Taxonomy (NCBI): domain Archaea; kingdom Methanobacteriati; phylum Methanobacteriota; class Methanobacteria; order Methanobacteriales; family Methanobacteriaceae; genus Methanobacterium; species Methanobacterium formicicum. The sequence continues at coordinate 25,490 of NZ_AMPO01000014.1, read as the reverse complement.
AGTTCTATGGTTTCTTAAGAAGAATTATATTTTTTTATTTAATTTTTTCCATTTTTTAAAAAATCAAGTCTTGAGAAGAGTTGGGTTATTTTTAAAAAGAAAATGTTAGGAGGTCGGAGTAATTTTTAAAAAGAAAGTCTTAAGAAGTCAGGGTTATTTATTCTCGGGTAATATACCCACAAACTTCTTGATTCGTTCCATGATCCCCTCATTATCGGGCTGAACTGGTTTGTATTCTTTTCCAACCAGGTCTGCTGCCAGTTGCATTATTTCATTACTTATGGGGGAAGCAGGGTTTAACTCCATCACTGAGCTTCCCAGTGCTATGGAGCGATCCATCTCCCGGTCATAGGAGATAACAGAGATCATGGGTACTTCCAGTATAGATTCTATTTCATTAACTGAAAGCAGGAAATTGTCCTCGTACCACATGTTTAAAACAAAGCCAAGTATTTCAATGTTGAGTTCATTTAAAAGTATTCTGATCTTCAAAGCATCGGCAACTGCAGGCATGGTGGAATTAGTGACCAGTATGGCTTCAGTATCTTCAGGCAGAGCTTCGAATATGTTGGAGTTAATTCCGGAGGGTAAATCCATGAGGAATATGTTACCATAGGATGAGATTTCTTCCATTATCCTTTTCCAGGATACGTAGTTTGGGTTAATGGTTTTTAGGGTTTCAAAGTGCATTCCGGTTGGTATTACCAGTGCTCCCTGATTCACCTGGTAGACACAGTCCTGAACTGCCTTGTCACGCATTAGGACGTCGTGCAGGGTTACTTCTGGATTTAGAAGTCCGGTGATTACATCCATGTTGGACATCATGAGATCCAAATCCAGCATGACCACTTCTTCACCGAAAAGACTTAGGGCTACTCCTAAGTTAAAAGTAAGGGATGTTCTTCCCACTCCTCCTTTTCCAGATGCTAGAGCAATAAATCTAGACATATTACTCCTTTAAAGTAAAAATTAAAATTTTTATCTCCTTCCCAGCAGTCCTTCCACCAGTTTGGATATAACTCCTTTCTTGTCTGGTTCAATTGGCTGGTACTCTTCACCAATGAGATCAGCTCCCAGTTGCATGATAGCATTGCTGGTGGGAGATTTAGGGTTTTTAACTACTAATGGTTCACCGAATGCTGCTGCCCGGCTGACTTCATTGTCTTCAGGGATCACAGCAATTACTGGTACTTCCAGGATGGTTTCAATCTCGCTGATGGTGAGGAATGTTTTATCGTGCTGTTCTCGGTTGATGACAACCCCCAGAATATCCACACCCAGTCGGTTGGCTATTATTTTGGTTTTAAGGGCGTCACTGATGGATGGCACTTCTGGAGTGGTGACAAGTATCATTTCCTGGGCTGCGGCTATAGCGGCCAGTGCATCCTTTTCCAGCCCGGCAGGTGCATCAATAAGGAGAATATCCGCGCTTTCGATGAGTATTTCCAGGGCGCTTTCCAGGCGGTCCATTTTGATCTTACGCAGACCTTCCAATGATATTCCAGCAGGAACCACCTTAACACCACCGGGCCCCTCGTAAATAGCATCCTCAACATCTGCATCTCCAGAGAGTACATCGTGCAGTGTCACTGATTTTCCTTCCATCCCCAGGATCAGTTCCAGGTTAGCCATGGCCACATCTGCATCCAGAACTATGACCTCTTCTCCGTAAGTAGCCAGGGCTACACCTAAATTTGCAGTGATAGTTGTTTTTCCAACTCCGCCCTTCCCTGATGCAACTGTTATCACTCTTGTCATCAAATTCCTCCTAGATATTGCACTTTAACTTTTTTTCATCTTAAAATCTAAATCCATCATATTTAATCGAATTTTTATAAGATTATCTTAAATTTTACATTTCATAAATTATCTTAAATAAATTCTATATTTTATAAGTTATCTTAACTGAATTCTACATTAATCTCGAATTTTTCCACAACTTCAGGGTACTGTCGGAAGCTCTTTTTAATGGCAATTTCTGCTATGTTAATGATCTGCCTTCTAAGGTTGGTGGCAGTTCTACTCTGCCCCATAATTTTGTTTAAGAACCCCTGGCTTTCATATTCAGTGATGATGTTAATGGTTCCAGTTAGTTCTTTGTAATTATCAAGGAAAACCATGACTTCAGTTCCTTTGATTTTAGGAATTCCCAGTACAGATTTTTTAATGAGGTTCATCAGGACTAATTCCACTCTTTCTACATCATCATCATCATCGATGATACCGCCCTTATAGGATTGTAGAAGGTTTTCCACATCATCATCTTGAACATCTTTAATACCATACTTTTTCAGAAGTTCCAAACGATCAATAGGCTTTGCTTCATCCTCTTCTTTTGGAGCATTTGAGGACTTGAAATCTTCAACTTTTGAAGGTGTTTCTACTTTTTCATCGGTAACCGGTGGCTTGAGAACATTATCCTGTATCAAATCTTCAGATTCACTCATTTCAACAGGAGTATTAGAAGATTTTATTTCATCCATTTTAGGCTCATTAATAGATTCGGTTAATGATAAATCTTCTTTTAAAGCTGAATCAATTTTTTCATCAGCAGGTGGCTTGACAACCTCAGTTACGAGTACTGCGCCTTCAGATGAATTATCAACAGTAGTTTCTATTTTACTTGATTCTTCAAGTATTGGAGGTATTTCCTCCGCTGCAGAATTTCCAGGAACTATTTTTTCATTTGAATCTTTCCCAGAGGATGCCTCTTCCTCTAGAACTTTTTTAGAAGCTATTAATTTCTCTGCAGGTTCTTCAGTATATATAGATTCTGCAGGTTCTTCAGAAGATATTGATTCTTCTTGAGGTTCCCCTTGAGTTTCTTCTTGAGGTTTCTCAGGAGTTTCTGTTTTTTTTAGTTCACCAATTACATCGTAGACATTGGACCCTGCATCAAAGGCGTATGGTTTGTTGAGATCCAGGAGGTAGTCCACCTGAGATGGGCCCACATCAAATACTTCAATTAAGGTATTTTTAACTCCCAGGGCAGAACTTATTTTTTCAAGTGCTTCTAGCTTAGAGAACCTATCAAAAGAAGCAGCTACCTGTTTTCCATTTTTATAAAGAATATATCCTTCTTCTGAACGTGAAGTAACTCTAATAAACCCGTTTTTATTATCACTGGCAAGATCCTCCATTAATTTCGAGAAATCCAGCTCGTCAGCATACGAAACCATAGATGGTTTGGTTATGGGCATTTCCATTTATTACATCTCCCCATATCCTTATTAATATCCCCTAATTGTTAACAAATCCTACTATTTGATCATATTATAATCTTATATTAAATATAATAAAATATTGTAACTTCCTATTTTATACTTACTTTTTTGGATAGTTTTTTCACTTTCGGATTAGTTTTATTTCTGCAGGAGTAACTATTATAATATTCCTACCATTTTTACACAATAAGATAGCTTCTCCCCCATTATTATCCCGGAAAGCCTTTAATTTCTCTCCTGCTAATTTGAAATCATCCAAAGAATTCTTTTCCAGGATACTTATGTCCATTATAATTGGATTTTTTTCCTCTAACACTTGAGCCAGAGCATAATCAAATTCATCAAGGTTATGGACCTTCATTAAAACTATCTCATAGAACGAGTGGTCAGGGACTATGATGGTTTCCTGATCCTCTTTCCCTTCCTCTTCTTCCAATCCTAGATTTTTCTTCAAATAATCCATGATGTCCTTCATTTTTCAACGTCCCCTATACCTGTATATTCAATTATCGCATCTAATAATATTGACGCTCCACCGTGATAAATATCAGCAGCAGGAAGCCCATATTTTTCCTGACACTGGGAAAATAGAATATCTTTGGACGTGCTTTCAGTGAAATTCCTCAGATTAAGAGAGACACCAACTACTTTGGTTGGCTCTACGGCCTCTATGGCTCGAATCTCTTCTGCTATTCCCACAGGCTGGCGGTAAGGATGGTTGAACCTGTGACAGACAATGGTGGCATCAGGTTGTGCCCCTACAAGTATAGCTGCTGATAAACCCCTAGGATGTGGATTTCCCCTTTCAGTGAGGCTGGATTGTCCTTCCACAAATATGATGTCAGGGTTCTTTTGTTCCTCAACATATTTTATGCTACCCATTACTGCAGAGGCAACATCCATTACAGATAAACTACCGGCACGGAAATTCAGGTCAGCTGGTTGCTCCAGGCCCATTTCATCCGTGGATATAACTCCAGCATTTAATCCATATTCAGATGCTGTTTTTCCAAGGATACGCGTGGTAGTTCTTTTTCCACATTCCTGCGATGTACCTCCCACAAAAACCACCGGTACTTCCGGTTTATAATCAAGCTTTGGGAGGACTTCAGTACAGGTTTCTGGTGCAGTACCAAATATTGATTTTATCACATCAAGGCGTGAGCTTATTTCTTTTATTTGTACACCTTTAGATTCAGCAAAAGCCAGTAATGATTGATTACAGTCTAGGGAAAGAGATCTAAAAGAACAAATTACATTCAAACCTAAATCAATAGCTTGAACCGCATATTTAAGAGCAGATCCTTCCGCACCGATAGGTAACATTATAGCTACACTACGGGCATCGGTTTTACCCACCACTTCCTCTAAACTGGACGAAATAATATGATTACAAAATTTTTTACCCTGTTTTTTCTCATTGTCATCTATGAAACCAACGGATTCTATTCCGCTGAAATTAGAGAATTTTTCCCCACCACCACCGCAGCCGATGATTATGTAGGGATTAAGTTCTTGCAAGTCCTGAACAGAAGTTACAAAATACAAAAGATCACTCCTCTTAAATTTGGTGAAATAGGTGAAATATTACATTACTTATTTATTTAATAAATGTCAAACCAAGATATATACTTTAGGTAGCATGTAAATTCTATTGTGGAGGCATATAATGATAGAAAGAATACTTAAAGATTTAGGACGAATAAATGGGGTAAGCGGATCTTTAGTGGTCGGAAAAGACGGTTTGATAATAGAAAGTGAAGTTCCAACCGACATAGACTCGGAACTTGTAGCTGCAATGGCTTCTGCTGTTTTTGGTACTGCAGAACGTTCTGCAGAGGAAATGAAACATGAACCGCTTCAACAGGTGATGATCGAAGGTAATAAAGGTAAAACCCTGATGATCGATGCTGGTGAAGGCATACTAGTAGTGATTGCAGACGTGGATATTAACCTGGGTCTCATCAGGATTGAAATGCGTCGCAGTGCTGAACGAGTGATTGAATTCCTAACTTAATCACCCTATATTAAATTTTAAAACCAGATCGCACCGTTTATCATGTTTACAATTATCATTTGTTTGTATACTCCAGGAAAACACATATAACAAATGATCTTTTGTAAATCCAAGTGAAAACCTATTAACAAATTATCTGGAGGTTGCACTTTGAGAAAACCTTACGTTATACTCATTGGAAGTGCTTCGGGGATTGGAAAATCAACCATCGCTTCTGAGTTAGCTAAAGAGCTGGGTATTAAACATCTGATTGAAACTGATTTTATAAGGGAAATAGTACGGGGGATCATTGGCCCAGATTATGCACCGGCCCTGCACAAATCTTCATTCGATGCTTATGTAACTTTAAAGGACAAGCAACGATATGATGGTAATACTGCCAGTTTAATAAGTGCCGGTTTTGAAGAACATGCCTCTTTTGTCATCCCTGCAATTGAAAAAGTTATAAAAAGAGCAGTTGATGACTATGATGATCTGGTAATTGAAGGCGTGCATCTTGTTCCCGGATTTTTAGATATAGAAAAATTTAAAGAAGATGCAAACATCCACTTTTTTGTACTGACTGCCGACGAGGATGTTCATAAAGAAAGATTCGTTAAACGGGCTATGAAGATAAAAAGAGGCGGGAAACACCTGGAATATTTCAAAGAAAACCGCATAATTAATAATTATTTGGTTAAACAGGCCCTGGAACATCGCATTCCTGTTATTAACAACCTGGGTATTAACGAAACCAAGAAGAGGATGCTCACTCTGATTAAAGAGATCTGCAAAGAGATGGTATTCCGCCATTCAGTTGACCAGTTAGATCTGGAGACTGATATTATCCTCAATAAATATGGAGGTCGTATAATGGATGTTTCCTACTTCCTCCCTGGTTTTGGAGAACCTCTTAAAAGGAAGGTCAATGTTTATGACCCTTCCGAGGCAAAAAGATTCATAAAACTTCTCCAGGAAAACCCTAAACGTAAAAAAGACCTGGAAGGACTCTATGAACTGTCTGGAAATGTGCACCGTCACAAAATCTGCGCACCAGATGAAGAAAGTCTCCAGGCCATGATCAAAGAACTGGGTGAAAAGGGACTGCTCTACCAATTCAACAGTGAAGAAAAATAAAACGTAACCGATCTCGCTAAAGTAAAGTAATTTCACCACCAAAACAGAATCCATCCAGTTAAGATTCAATTTTTCTTTTATAATCTCCAATAGTATTCCCAACAAATTGTATTCCCAACTAATATTCTATTTACAATGCTGAATATTATATTAAAAAAATGAATGTAAAACCTAAAAATAAATTTTAAGCTACTATCCAACAATACCAAAAAATACATTAGTAAAAATTTAGTAGTATAATGTTATATAGTAGGATACTTACAAAATTAGGATAATTGCATTTTATTAAGAATTCGTCCAAGAATTCGTCCATTTAACAAAATCGAAATAGTCCCTTAACATTAACTGATATCCATTTAATTCTATTTTTAATTTCAAATGATTACAAAAAATGAAATTTAATAAATTTAATAAATTATAATTATTCAAAAAAACATTAACGATAAAATAATACGGATTAAAGGGGTATTCAAGGACATTTAAGTATTGATTAATAGAAACAGATCATTAAATTTATTATAATCAATAAAAGATAGTGATTACTGATAAAAATTACTGAAAACAATAGAATAGGGAAACTAATAAAATAGGAGTCATAAAATTGAGTAAAATGTTTGCTGACTGTCCAATATGCAATGCACATCAAAGTATGGAAGTCACCACCAAAACCGAGAAAATCCCCTACTTTGGGGAAATTATGGAATCAACCCTCTTATGTAGTGAATGTGGATATAAACATTCAGATACCATATGTATTGATCAAAAAGACCCAGTTAAGTACACTTTAATTGTGGGGAAAGATAATTTAAACGCAAGGGTTGTTAAATCACAGTCAACCACCATTACCATACCTGAAATAGGTCTTAAGGTGGAACCAGGACCACAATCACAGGGATATGTTTCCAATGTAGAGGGAGTGCTGAACCGTTTTGAAAAAGCCGTTAAAACTGCATTATCTTGGGCTGAGGAGGACCATGCTAAAAAGAATGCAGTCCAAATACTGGAAGATATTGAAAGAGTGAAAAATGGTCAAAAAGAGGTCACCCTGGTATTAGAAGACCCCTTCGGCCACAGCATAGTTATGGATGAGATGGCAGTTAAGAGTGAATTGACTGTAGAAGAGATTGAAAATCTGGAAACTGGCTTTACCACCTTTGAAAATGGAGAACTGGAAAAAATGAATAGATGAATCCCTTAAATCAGCTAATTTTTTTAAAATCAATAAATTTTATTATTACAATAAATTTAAAAGCAAATTAAGTCTTAAAATAAAGTTTTAATCATGTTAAATCTGTTTTTAATTAAGAATTGATGAATGGATTTGATTGAAATTGGATTAATAATAGATGAAAACGGATTAATAGATAAAATTGAATGGGATTGAGAATATAGGACCATTAAGCGGTAATAGGGATCTAAAAAAGTAAAAATAAAAAATTATTATTTAAAAAATTAACTAAATATTTGTAAATAAGGAATTTTTGCAACTAAAGAGTTTTAATAATCCATGAAAGCTGGATCTTCATCTTCTTCATGGACATCTTTGAGTTTAAGTGTCTTTTTAACATCCATTGAGAGAGCGTCACAGTCTGCTTTTATGGCATGTAAGTGCATCAATATCCTCTTTTTCTCTTCATTGATCCTTTCAATATTCTGATAAGGATAAATGGATTCTTTGAGCATTTCATATTCAATTGTGGTGTAAGGATATTCATTTAACTGCTCACAGACCTTTACCAGTACTTCTCCCAGGAACTTGTTCATTTCCACTTTAACTCGTTCCCTTATCATCTTATCCCGGTCAAGGTTCTGTTTCATTAAACGTACGACTTCTGCTTTGGCAAAAGGCAGACTTTCTCCTTCTTCGTCTACTTCGTTGTCAGCATCTTCCTCAGTGATTTCATCTGACTCAACTGCTTCTTCTGAGTCAATAATTTCCTCGGTTTCTTCCTGATTAATTTCCTCATCAAATTCGTCTTCTCTTTCGTCGTACATGAAAAATCTCCTAATTAATTTAGATTTAAATTCGTATATGTCATTAAATGGTATGTAAACTGCATTATATAAAACTATGGTTTAAATGATAGGTTACGTGTAAAATTTATGGCAACTTATCATTATACCTTAATAATAATTGAAGGTAAAATAAAAATTTACAATAATATCCTATAATTCTTCCAGCTTAAAGTACCTGCAAATATATAGGGATCAATGTATTTTCTCTAATTCTAAGCTTAAGTCCAATGATCTTGCAGAGTGAGTGATGTATCCGGTTGAGATCACATCCACCCCGGTCTTTGCAAACTGCAGTATGTTATCTGAATTAATACCGCCCGATACTTCAATTATCACATTATCGTGGAGATTTTCATCATCCAAAGCTTCCAGGACCGTTTTAACATCTTCAGGATCCATGTTGTCCAGCATTACAATATCTGCCCCGGCATTGGCAGCCAGCAGGGCTTCTTCCAGGGTTTCTACCTCAATTTCAATTTTTTTAGTGAAACTGGCGTACTTTCTGGCTAGAGATATTGCTTCGACCACTCCACCAACCAGAGCTAGGTGATTATCTTTTATTAACACACTGTCATCCAGGCGGTAGCGATGGGTATCCCCCCCACCATATCTTATGGCATTTTTCTCAAAAAATTGAAGTCCAGGGGTTGTTTTACGGGTTCCAGCCACTATAACATCCGGATTAACACTGCGAACCACTTTAATAATATTTGAGGTAAGGGTGGCAATGCCACTCATGCGCATCATGAGGTTTAAAACTGTTCTTTCCACACTGAGAATACTCCGTGGATCACCGGATATCTCCATGATGATCTGACCCTGCTTTAGTTTTTCACCATCTGCCACCAGTACTTCGGTTTCCACTTCAAATTCGGTGAAAATAGCTACTGCCAGTTCAACTCCAGCAGATATACCCTCTTCTTTGGATATTATATGGCCCTTAACCTTTAATCCGGGAGGTATCAATGCACGAGTGGTTATATCCTCAAAGCCAATATCATCATAAACCAATTTAGCCAAGTCCTGCCTCATTATCACACCTATAAAACTATTATTTCTCAATCAGTGTTGATTTATCAATCAGTTTGTTTAAAAAAGGATTACCCTTTAATGAATACTATCAAAATACTAAAAAATCTTTGTTCTCATTTATATTGGATGAACAATATAAATTTTCACCAGAAAGTAGAGTTCATTTGAAAAGATCAAGTTTACCATGACCCTACCAATAAACTGAACTAGGTAGATGTTAAGATACTAATTTCCAGTGGTATGGAATAAACATCAAGTAATTAAGTAATCGAATTACAGATGCATAAAAATCGTAGGGATAAAATAATCTAATCTAAATAATCTAATCTAAATAATCTAATCTAAATAATCTAATCTAAATAATAATCATTTCAAGAACAACATAAAATTTAAGCTAAACACAGAATTTAATAAATTTATTAAATTAGGTGGCATTAGGTGAATCAATTATGGAATTAATATTTTTAGGAACCTCATCCGCACTCCCCACCATCAAACGGAATCATTCATCAATTGCCTTAAAGGCCTTTGGAGAAGTAATGCTATTTGATTGTGGTGAGGGAACTCAGCGCCAGATGGCTCGAATTAAACTGAGCCCCATGAAAGTTGATCATATCTTCATTACCCATCTGCATGGTGACCATTTCCTGGGACTACCCGGAATGATCCAGTCCATGGCTTTCAGAGGCAGAACTGAACCATTACACATTTACGGGCCAGAAGGAATAATAAAAACCGTTGAAAGTATTAAAAATCTGGGGTATTATGCTTTATCATTCCCCATACATGCTTATGAAGTAACCGAGGGCACTGTTCTCCAGACAGATGAATACCTTATTGAATGCTGTCCCACCCACCATTCTGTCCTTAATCTGGCATACTCAGTTGAAGAAAAAAGATCTCCTAAATTCCTCAGGGAAAAGGCAATCCAACTGGGATTAAAACCAGGGCCAGATTTTGGGAAACTGCAAAAAGGGATCCCGGTGGAAGTAGATGGAACCATGATAAAACCAGATCAGGTGCTCGGAGAAAAAAGGAAGGGAAGGAAAGTGGTTTACTCTGGTGATACTAAACCATGCCCCGAAATGGTTCAATTTGCATCTGGTGCTGATGTTTTAATACATGAATCAACCTATGAATCAGCACAAGAATCAAAAGCCATTGAAAATGGACATTCCACCACCACACATGCAGCAATGATTGCTAAAGAAGCGGAAGTATCAGAATTAATTCTCACCCACATAAGCACCCGTTACAGAGATAGTGATAAATTAAGAGCAGAAGCCAGCCAAGTATTTAATAAGGTAATATTGGCGGAAGATTTTTTGAATATTGAGGTGAAACGCCATGGAATATAATGAAAAAAACAATCTACACGCCATAAATGCAGATCACCCCCATTCAAAGGAATACCATTCCAATCCAGAACACCACACCCAACCAAAAGAATATTATTCTGATCCAGAACATCACCCTAATTTAAAAGGAAATCACCCTAAAGAGGTGGATCATCATGGCAACTGATCCAGTGTACCTTGATCTGATAAAAATTGCAATAATCTTTATAGCCGGATTCATCATTATTAAATGGACCAGTTACATTATTAAGAGAACTGGAACTCGATTTAATTTAGAAACCACTCTGATTCAGGTCATAAATGAGATCATCAAATATTCCATAATAGTCATTGCCTTAACTCTTGCTTTAAATGAAATCGGAGTGAATATAAACTCCCTGATCATCAGCTTTGGTATTGTAGGTATAGCCGTTGGTTTCGCTGCAAGAGACACCCTCTCCAACCTCATTGCAGGTCTTTTCATACTGGCGGATAAAAGTTTCAAAGTAGGGGACATCATTGAAATGGCAGGCAAAAGTGGCAAAGTGATTAAACTGGGTTTCAGAGTTACCACCATTAAAACTGATGACAATAAAATTATCACCATCCCCAATTCAATTTTTTCCAGTGGTGTTTATGTTAATTCCACCTATCAGGAAACCCGCAGAGTAGGATTGGATATTAACATTCCTTATGAACTGGAATTGGAAGATACTGTTAACTCCCTGATGAGAGTAACATCGGAGTGTAAATGGGCGCTTCCTGAACCGAAACCAAATGTGCTTATAAAAGAAATGACAGATACAGGTATTAAAGCTACTATTAATGTCTGGATCAATGATCCATGGAAGGTAGCCACCTACCGAAGCCAGTTAGCCCTGAAAGTTAAGGAACTTCTGGTGGTTGAAAAAGCTTCATGAAAGGTCAAATTTCTCATGAAAAAGGCCAGATATCTCGTGAAAGGCTAAAAATGTCTCATGAAAGTGGATATCTCATGAAAGGCCAGAAAATGTCTTGTGAAAGTTGATGTCTCGTGAAAATATTAGATGTTTTAGTGAAATGTCCAAATATAAGATCATTGCCATCCTGATTATATTAGCGTGTGTCACGCTGGCAGCAGGCATAGCCATTGCTGGTTACCAGCAGATGCAAAACGTTACCCAGGCCCAGAAAAGTGTTAAAGATTATCAGGAGAAAATGAGCAACCCTGTAAACGCACTGGATCCCACTGATCTCACTAAATCATATGTTAATGCCCAGTTAATCATTCCCAAACTCAACCTGAATGCAAGCATTCGATCCGATACTGTAAATGCATATAACGCTGTTTATCATTATCCTGAAAGTGTTATGCCAGGTAAACCAGGAGAATGTGGTATTCTAGGTCATAGGACAAAATATTCCGGATTATTCACCAACATAGCCTCCCTTGAACCAGGAGACCAGGCCATTATCAAAGATTTTGCCCAACGCAAGAAATACGTCTATGAAGTTACTTCCAATGGAAATGATATACGCTGGGACTACAAAACCAATCCTATCAGATTTTCGCAGGAAGGACAGGCACGTTTATTAATTGTTACCTGTTATCCACCAGGTAAAAAAGAAGCAGCATGGATTACTCATTTTAAAATGGTATCCAGCAGCAGCTTATAATTGGAATACTAATAATCTCCTTAGAATATAATATTAATCCACTTGGAAATATATCTAATTAATCACCTTAATTACTACCCCTCAGGAGCAAAGAATTTAATTAACCAGTATTATCCGCCAAAATAACAACTAACGATGAAATCGTTATATTGCACTATATTACTTAAAACCTCTTAAAACGAAATAAATGAGGAGTAGAGGATTTGATTGTTACTGTAAATAAAATAAACACCAGAATTTAAGATTACACAATACTTATTAGTGATTAATATTAATATTATTTAGGAATATTTACAACCATTACAAGGTTTAGTACAAATTATAGGGTGTAGTTATAACACTTAAGACTTTAATGGTCACTAAAAAAACCTGAGTAACATTCATCTGAAAAAATTAGATTTTGGAAGGTAAACAGAACATGTTAGTCTAAAAATAGGAAAAGAGGAGTTAAAATGGTTGAAATCCTGATAGACGAAGATGCATGTGTTGGATGTGGATCCTGTGTGGATGACTGCCCCAACGACGTGTACAAAATGAATGAAGAAAAATGGAAAACAGAAGTGGTTAATGTCGAAGACTGTATGGCATGCCTCTCCTGCCATGAGATCTGCCCTGCACAGGCCATGACCCATAAAGACATCCACGTGGCCAAAAGACTCTACATTGATCGCCGGGTGAACGACGTTCTGGAAAGAATTATCTGAGGAGTTAATATGGCAATACAAGAAGTTAGAGGAACATTTAAGCCCGAATTGATTCCCAAGGAAACTGGTGGAAACATAGATGACTATGAAGATGCACTGCACGTGCTGATGAAATTCATGGGATCCATGTCCAGTGCCCTGGAACAGGTTTCAGGAAGAGGTGCCAACGCCATTGTTTACCAGGCAGGCAAAAGAATGGGCCACGATGCCGCGAAAATGCTGGAAAAAACCGACAACCTGGAACAGGCCATGGATGAAATGGGTGAAGTCCTGGGACATGAATTTTACTACCGGATGTGGAAACCAGCAGGACAGGAAAATTTCACCATTGAAAAAGGAGACGAAACCGTTGTGAAACTTCTCTTCAGAGACTGCGTTGTCCGGCAAACCCTCCGAAGAACAGGTTTACCCCAGAAAGGACCATTATGTTATCTGTTATATGGTTACATGGTGGGGGCAGTGGAAGAAGTTATGGACATCAAAGGAAAAGTGGACATAGATCACGTAGGCCCCAACGCATGTCTTAAAACTCTCACAATCAAATGGAGTGGTAAATAATGGTTAAAATAGCCTTAGAAACCCTGGCCAGCTGCTCAGGGTGTGAAATTTCCATACTGGACCTTCATGAAGATCTGGCAACATTACTGGATCAGGCAGAAATTGTGTATGCACCAGTCCTCATGGATGTAAAAGAAGTTCCTGATGATGTGGACATCGCTATTGTCTCTGGTTCAGTTCGTAACGCCGAAAACAAAGAGAGACTGGAAGAACTACGGGAAAAATCCAAGTACCTCATTGCCTACGGAACCTGTGCCTGTTATGGAGGTATAACTGGTATGGCTGATCTTTACACTTCTGATGAGGTCACATCACGCACCTACTCTGATAATCCCAGTACCGTGTCAGCACCACTCCCTAATGAAGTGGTTCCTGAACTTTTAAGCATTGTACACCCTGCAGCTGACTTCACCAGAATTGATGGATTTATACCTGGCTGCCCACCCAAAGAACAACTCACACACGACATACTCATACCACTCATAAACGACGAAGCTCCGGATGTTCCTAAAAAAAGTGTCTGTGCCGATTGTCAGCGTGAAATGGAACACGTTGAATTCGATAAAATACACCGCAGAATTGAGGGAACCCCTGAACCAGGTAAATGTTTCCTGAGCCAGGGATATGTCTGCCTGGGTTCAGTTACTCTTGGTCGCTGTGGTGGTCTGTGTACAGAAGCAGGAATTCCCTGTCACGGCTGTGGAGGACCTTCTCTTGATGTTTTAAGGGAACCCAGCCATGATATTTACAACGGAGTCATCAAAAGAATAGCCCACCTTTCCAAGATGCCAGAAAAAGACGTGGAAAAGCAGCTTTATGATATTGGACACGTTATCTACGGATTCGTAATTGGAAGTACTACCATGGAGGATAAGCAGGTTTCACTCATCCCTCAACTGGTTAAAAAGTGAAATCAAGATAAAATGGTGATATTATGAAAAATATCGAAATAAGCCCTGTTAGCAGGATAGAGGGACACGCCAAGATCACAGTGCAGGTGGATGATGCAGGGAACGTTGCCGATGCCCACTTCCACGTTATGGAAATAAGGGGATTTGAAAAATTCCTGGAAGGTGCGGCTGTGGAAGAAGCACCCAGAATCACTCCACGTATATGTGGTATATGCCAGACTGCACACCACCTTGCATCAGCCAAAGCCACAGATATGGTATTTGGATTGGAACCGCCAGAAACAGCCAAAAAGCTAAGGGAACTCATGCTCATGGGACAGTACATACACTCACATTCACTCCATTTTTACTTCCTGGGCGCCCCGGACCTGGTTATGGGACCTGATTCAGACCCTGCAATGAGAAATGTGGTGGGAATCTTAAAAAGTAATCCAGATCTGGCAATGATGGCCATAAAAACCCGGAAAATAGGTCAGGAAATCACAGGTGCTGTGGGTGGAAAACCCATAAGCCCGGTAACTGCCATACCGGGAGGACAATCCCGAGGCATAACCTCAGAACAACAAGCTAAACTATTATCCAAAGCTAAAGATGCAATAGGATTAATAGAACAAGGTATTGAAGTAGCAAAACCATTATTCGCCCAGTATAGTGAAGCTATTGAAGCACTAGGTCCTGTTGAAAGTCATTTCGGAGCATTAACCAACGGTGGCTCCATGGAGTTCTACGACGGCCCAGCCAAGATCATTGACAAATCTGGGAGCCAGGTTTATGAATTTGCAGCCGCTGATTACCTGGACTACATTGAAGAAAAAGTTCAACCATGGTCCTACCTGAAATTCCCCTACCTGAAACAGATAGGATTCCCAGAAGGTAACTACCGTGTGGGGCCACTGGCCCGGCTGAATGTGGTAGATAGCATACCCACTGAAAAAGCTTCAGCACTTTATGGTGAATACAAGGACCAGTATGGAATTGCTCAAAACGCATTGCTGTACCACTATGCCCGTTTAATCGAGCTGATGTACGCCGCAGAAAGAGCAGTACAACTTTTAGAAGACGACAGTATAACCGGTACTGACCTGCGCCAGAACCTTTCAGAACCATTAATGACCAAGGAAGAAGCCCAAAAATCCAGTGAAACCAAAAGAGGAGTGGGTATGATTGAGGCCACCAGAGGAATCCTCATCCACGACTATGAAACCGATGCAGGAGGATTCATTAACCGAGCCAACTTAATTGTTTCCACGGGTCAGAACAACCTATCCATGGACATAGGAGTTAGAGAAACAGCTAAACAGATGATACATGGTGAAGAGGTTTCAGAAGGGCTTAAAAACAGGTTGGAAATGATTGTGAGGGCATATGACCCTTGTCTTTCCTGTGCAACCCATGCCATTGATGGAAGTTCACCCCTGGCTGTGGACATCTACGATAGCGAAGGACAACTCCTGAAAAAACACTTACTCTGAGGTTATTTTTTAAAACCTCAAAATTTTTTATTTTTTAAATATTCTTAGATTCTAAAATTGTAATACTAATTGAATTTTTCAATTTTTAACTGAAATTTAAATTGAATTTTTAAAGGATTTATACTACATATAATATTAATTAAAATAAGATAAATAATCAAATCCTGGTTATACTAATTATCAATTCTTTTTGCTACGCATAACTCTTTCATCGACTTTATTATTATCTTTAATCAGTTGAATAAAAGGTTACTATCCAGTACCAAAAAAACGATAAGCATAATAAAAAGTTAGAGTAAGAATAGTTTATAGAATTAAGGTTTATTTACTAAACTCTAGTGATCCAATGACTGAAACCCGTTTGAAGATGCAACTGGAAAAGGCCACATTAGATCTGGATAAAACCAGCGATGTAGAGGGTATACTTATTGTGGCCAGTGATGGGCGGATATTACACCATAACTTACGGGTTGATGTGGATATAAACCTTTTCGGTCCAATGTCCCAGGTTATTTCAAGCTCTTCCCTCAGGTTGTTAAGTTCATCAGGGCAGGGTGAGATGGAAAGAGTATTAGTGGAGTCTCTTAGGGGCAAAGCACTTTTTTTAGGTTTGGAAAATGCACATTTAATTATTTTAATGCAGGAATCTGCTAACGTGGGTATGGTAATAGTGAATGCCAAAAGAGCATCCCAGAAAATCAATGAAGTAACCCACGATTTAGAATTAGAAGTTCCAGTTCCCGAGGAAACCCCTACTCCAGAGGAAATAGCAGTTGAACAGGTACCAATTGAAGAAGTACCAGTTGAAGATATATCCATAAAACCGGGCAAAACAGGAAAACCTGAACCTGAAACGGTTCAAACTGAAGCTCCAATGGAAACAACTGTTACAGAACCAGGTGAAATATTGGAAAACTCTCCGGAATTGGAGTTAACTGAAGAACCAGCTGCAGATAAAACTAGCATAAGATCTGTTGAAGAACCAGTTTTGGAGATAACTGAAAAAATAACTGCAGAACCTCTCAAAGATGAAACTGAACCTGCTGCTGTTAAACCCATTGTTACTGAAGAAACTCCAATTGAAATTGACACAGACTCAAAACCCGGAACTGAAACTAAAATTGAAACGGGAATTAAAGTTGAAACAGAAGTAAAAAGTGACGTTGAAACTGAGGAAATTGAAATACCAGAGGAAATAGAAGAATTAAAAGTTGAAACTGAACCTGAAACTACTGAAACTGAAATAGAAGAATTAAAACCTAGCATACCTACAGTTAGACCACCTATTTCATTCCCTTCACTACCAAAACATGTCAAAATTCCTGAAGATCCTGAAAAACGTTCTGATCTCATATTAAATATTTATGAATCAATATTTTTGGCCATGTCCTTAGGAGCCGCCAAGATCATGGGAGTTGCTCCCGCCAGGGGACTAACCAAAAAATTCCTCCCCTTTGAAAAATGCAGGAGACTTCTGGAAGATGTTGATCTCAAGAGCAACGCCACCATTGATTTTACCATGATCAAGAAAAACGCTGCTGAAATTCCTCTTCAGGAGCGAGAAGAAATATTTATCCAGGATTTCAATGGCATGATTGAAGTCATAACTGAAAATTATGGGAGAGTAATGGGTTACGAAGCATTCCGGGCCATGGTACGACCAGAGTTCCTGGAAATTAAAAAGTCTTACGGCGAAGCAATGGATAAACTGAACATCAAAAAAAGCATGCACCCCGAAATTGCCCAACTATTCATGTAATAAGAAAATTTTTAATAAAACATATCATAAAATATGTTCTTACCATTTTAAATTATAATTAGCTTTTTCTAACCTATAAATCACCAGTACTGATTACAACATTTTTTTTAACATATCTGGATTAGTTTTTAAAAAAATAAAGTAAAATTCGACCATGAAATTTATAAAAAAAGGGATTACATTTAAATTTTAAAACTTTTTAAAATACCAGTTACATACCAATAATCATATTACATTCACAAGAATATTAGAAATAAAAACGGTGATAAATCATGAACGGACCATGGGTGGAGAAGTATCGACCACAGACCCTGGATGAGGTTGTGGGTCAAGATCACATTATACACAGACTTAAACAGTACATAAACGAGGCGAACATGCCTAACCTCATGTTCACCGGCCCGGCAGGAGTGGGAAAAACCACCACTGCCATTGCACTGGCCAAAGCCATGCTGGGTGAATACTGGAAGCAGAACTTCCTGGAGTTAAATGCCTCTGATGCCAGGGGTATCGAGACTGTGCGTAAGGATATTAAAAGTTTCTGCCGCTTGAAAGCAGTTGGATCACCATTCAGGATCATATTCCTGGATGAAGTGGATAACATGACCAAGGATGCCCAGCACGCCCTTCGCCGGGAAATGGAAATGTACACCAAAACATCATCATTCATTCTTTCCTGTAACTATTCATCCAAGATCATCGATCCAATCCAATCACGGTGTGCTATATTCCGGTTCGCACCCATTAAAGGGCATCAGGTTATCGAGAGACTGGAAATAATTGCCAAGGCTGAAAACGTTAATTATGCACCTGGAACTTTAGAAAGCATTGTTTATTTTGCTGAAGGGGATATGCGCCGGGCAGTTAACATCCTGCAATCCACGGCATCCATGGGTGAAGAGATAACCGAGGATATTGTTCACGACGTGGTTTCCAAGGCTAAACCTAAAGATGTGCGACGGATTGTTAACCTGGCACTGGATGGTGATTTCATGGGTGCCCGTGACCTTCTACGGGAGGTTATGGTGGTTCAGGGAACCAGTGGCGAGGACATGGTAACCCAGGTTTATCAGGAAGTATCCAGAATGGCCATGGATGACCTTATCTCCAGTGAAGATTACATAAAGCTGGTGGAGCACATTGGAGAATATGATTTCCGGATAAGAGAAGGTGCCAATCCCAGAATACAATTAGAAGCTCTTTTGACCAAATTTTTACCAAAGGAAAAGGCAGATTAGGATGTTGTGGACTGAGAAGTACAGTCCCCAGACCATGAAGGATGTTCTGGGGAATAAAAAAGCCATTGAAGAGATTGAAAACTGGCTGGAGAACTGGGATCATGGCGAACCCCAGAAGTGCCTCTTACTGGTAGGACCTCCAGGCACCGGGAAAACCACCCTGGCCCATCTGGTGGCTCGCGAGTTCTCAGACCATATAGAACTCAATGCCAGTGACAAAAGATCCTATGACATAATAATGAACACCATAGGAGAAGCATCAGCTTCCGTCTCACTTTTTGGCCAGGGAGGGCGTAAACTCATAATTTTGGATGAAGTGGACGGACTCCATGGAAATGAGGACCGTGGTGGAATAAGAGCCATAAATAAGATCATCAAGGAAGGTCATCATCCCATGATCATGATGGCCAATGACCTTTACAGTAAACGTATACAGAGTCTTAAATCCAAATGTCAGCTTATAAAAATCCGAAAAGTGCATACTAACTCCATAGTAGCTCTTTTAAAGAAGATCTGTATTAAGGAAGGGGTTGATTTTGAGGAGCACGTTCTCAGGACACTAGCTAAAAGATCCCGTGGTGATTTAAGGTCAGCAATTAACGATCTGCAAGTCATTGCCCAGGGCAAGGACTCAATCACCTCTGATGACCTGAAGGTCATATCTGAAAAGGATGATATTAACAATATCTTTGACTCAGTGCGCACTGTACTGAAAAGCAAGAATCCTAAAAGGATCAAGGATTCCCTGCGCCTGGAGGCAGATCCTGGTTTTATACTGGAACAGATAACCGAGAACATTCCCCGGGAGTATGAGAAGCCAGAGGAAATTGAAAAGGCATATAATGCAGTGGCAGAAGCTGATGTGTACCTTGGAAGAGCCTTCCACACCCGGCACTATGGTTACTGGAAGTACACCTATGATCTCATGGGAGTGGGTGTGGCCCTGGCCAAGGATGAGACCTACAAGAAATTCAGCAGATATACCAGTTCAACTTTTTACAGTAAACTGTCCAAGAACCGGGCAAAGAGGGACCTTAGAGACAGGGTCGCCACAAAGATAGGAGCTAAGCTGCACACATCCAGGAAGGTGGCCATTGAATACTTCCCCTACTATGAGATAATGTTTGAGAAAGATGACCTGGCCCGGGATCTGGCAGACTACTTTGACCTGGATGATGCTGAGGTTAAACAGTTCAGGAGTAGGAAGATTAAAAAGAGGAAAGTGAAGAAGGCTCCTAAAACTCCTAAAGTTAAAGGTATAACTAAAACTACGCCTAAAAAGGATCCGAAAAAAAGTACTAAATCCACAGGCACATCTTCTAAAAATGTTTCAGATGAGTCTAAGGATTCTAAAGAAGTAGAAACAAAAACCATTCCTGAAAATCCTAAATCTAAGGATAAAGCAAAAAAGAATAATAAAGGAAGTTCTTCAAAAACTACATCCAAGGATAAAAATGATCCAGGTAAGTCTGAGACTAAAGATAAAGGGAAACAGGTTTCGCTTTTTAGTTTTAAATAAAATTTCACTTACTTTTTTATTTTAAGATTACTAGATAAATTCCTTTTTATTGACTTACCTAATTTCATACATAAATCAATCATTAAAATAGAGTCATAAAGTAATAGTTTGAGATTTTTAAGCGATTTTAAGAAATTTAAGGACACTTGTTGGAATATAACTAAGTCGAAAGGCATATTAAAGAGTTTATTGTTGTTATTACACAGTAAACTGGAAAATATTCATTGCCCTTTAAAAATAACCGCAAATTATTATATATCAAAGTATAGTAATAGCTAACTAAATGAATGGTCAAATCATATCTTTAAGGGGAGAAAAAAATAATGAATATACCTAATTTTAAATGGAAAAAAGCAGTACCATGCCTTTTATTCTTATGTTTGGTGGCAGTGATTACTGCGGGTTCATCCTTTGCTGCAGGAACGATTTATGTCAGCACACAGGGAAACGATGACTGGAACGGTCTGGCAGCCACATACGATCCATCCACAGGAAACGGACCTAAAGCAACTATACAAAACGCCATAGACACAGTAACTGATAACGGCACAGTAGCGGTAGCAGCAGGAACCTACAAAGAAAATCTTTACATTAATAAGGATGTCTATCTAATAGGAGCCGGTCCAGGCAGCACCATTATAGATGGTATGCAAAAGAAAAGTGTTATACAACTATTTGGGTCTACCATGGAACCATTTAATCAGTTTGCCCTTACTGTAAATGGATTCACTCTTACCAATGGTAACAGTACCTGGGGTGGTGGAATTTACAATTATGGAGGTAATTTATTCCTGATTAATACAAAAATTACCAATAATAAGGCCACCAACGGAGGCGGTCTCTACAACTCCGGAACTGCAAGTGCAGATAGTGCAACCGTAATAACTGATAACACACCTGATAATGTTTATGGTTATCCAGTCACACCAACTGCCGACATTTCTCAGGATATAATACCCTCAGTTAACCCATGATACGGATTTGCTAATCCATAAGGAATTATTTAATCCAGAAAAAGAATTATTTTTTTTGTTATTTTTTTTTTGTAATGTTTGTTTTGTAAGTTTATTTGCAGACTTATTATTGGAATCTCTAAAAACACAATATGTAGTACCACTGATATCATTTATCACCAGTAAGATAAAATGCAGAACTCATCATTTTCTCCCGTACATCGGGAATAAATCCCTCCAGAAACTCCAGTATCTCCACAGGAAGACCATTATTCTCTTCTAAAACACAGTTTAGTCCCTCAATTTCCACCCATTTTTCTATCCATGATGCTGGAACATTGATAAGTGGGTAAACCATTTTCAGACCATTTCTTGAAGTATGAGAACTTAAAAGCTCCAATTTCTCACCATGGAGCATGGTTTCCAGTATATGTTCAACTTCCCCATCAAGAGTTAGTGGTAGGGCCATTGAATCCATATTCAGTTCTGATTTTTTTTCCTGAAGTTTCAGTTCACTCCACCTGCCCACATCATCCGCCTGAAGGAGTAATTCCGCCCCATACTTTCGGGTGTAAGGCTCTAAAACCGTGTATAGTGCCAGGTTTGCACAGTTTGAAGGGTTGGACAGTATTATCCTATCATGGGGACTCAATGCATTTTTGAGTACGCGGGATGCACGGCTACATATCTTCTGGAATACTTTAGAACGCCTTATTTCGAAATTAGGGAATTTTTCCAGGAATATATCCTCTTTTTTGCGTGAAAACCGGGATAATTTCAAATTATTAACGTAAACCTTTTCATCAACTATGCTGATAAACCTGGTTTCCACACCGTTTTTCTGGAGAAATTTAACCACTTCTTGCTTTATTGTCATGACTTTTTCAACCTTTAATCATCTAAACTGGAATTAAGGTATATGCAGTAACATTAAGTTAATTGGATAGGATTAAGTTTGGGTAAGATCAAGTTAATGAGTTTTTTATTAAGGAGATCAGATAAACTTATACTAAAACGATGTGGAAACACTTTTAGAGGGGCTTGTTATGTTCAAAATTTTCGGTCGTAAATCAGATAAAGAAGGGGAAAGGGAATTTCTGGAAATAGAAGTAACTGAACCGGTGGACTGTCTGGCTGATTTTACATTTAACTTTCACTGGCAGCACAAGGGAGAAAAACTGGATCCCACTTGGAAAATCCCTGGAAATGATTTAACCTTTGGTGAAGTGGTGGAGCACCTTAAAAATAATGGGAACGTGCGAATTAATGGTGATACGGGGCATCGTCTAGCCAGCAGCATGGGTGTGGACCTGCAGTACTTCGGAGGAAGTGGTAAAGATATTCATGTAGGAGATATTTATGTGGAAGGGGATGTTGACACCCGTATGGGTATTAGCATGACCCGTGGTAGCATCTATGTTAAAGGTGACATAAAAGAACCAATGGGGAATATGGTTGAGGTTAAGTCCGGCCAAAAAAGTTACCGGCAGTTTAGAAGCATTACTGATATTGTGACCCATGGATTGGAGGGGGATAAACTGGTGGGCTGCCAGTTTGCTGGAAAAAGATTCATAATTGATGATGGTACAGTGAAGGACACTGTGGGGGCCCGTTTAGATAGTGATGTGGATATAATTAAACAGGGAAATGTTGATCTATCCACCGGTATACTCATGCGCAAAGGCACCACCCGAATAAATGGAAATGCTGGAAAAAACACTGGTGCACTCTTGAATGGGGGTACCATTATCATTAATGGTGATACTGATGATTTTACCGCCATTGACATGATTAAAGGAATTATCATTGTTAATGGGAATGCTGGTAAATTTTTAGCAGCCAACAAAAAAAATGGAATCATTCTGGCTAAAAATGGAAATCCCATACCTCCGGTAGATGAAAAACCCCTCCAGAGTGAAGATCAACAGCTACTTATTAATCAGGGTTTCAATCCCACTGGTTTTAAGAAGTTCGAGTAAAATCACTGAATATTTATCCATTTACTATTTTTAAATACAGTTAGTTTCTTCAAATACGAATTAATTAAATAATCAAAAATCCTCGATTTAAATCTTCATAAATTTAAAAATTAAAATAAAGATGAATTGAGATAAAGATCAATCCAAAAAAAAATTCTGGAAGGAGGATTAAGCCTCCCAGTGCAGATGGTATTTTTCGAACTGTTTTTCCAGTACTATTACCAGAACAAATCCAATCACGGCTGCAATTATCACCGGGATAACAGAATCCATAGAGGTTACAATTCTATCATAGGGTAACCTTAAAGTTCCTATCATCAAACCTACTAGGAATGCCATGGTCACTGATTTGTGATGTTCTAAAAGGTAATTCAGGAGGCGTGAAAAGGATAAAATACCTATCAAGGCTCCCAAACAAAATGTGATTATATCCAAAAATTTGAGTTGATTCAGGGCGGCCAGCATGTATTCATATTGGTTTAAAAGAAGCAGGAGGAACGCTCCAGAGATACCTGGAAGGATCATTGCACATATAGCCACCATCCCTGACAGAAAAATAATTGGTAGAGTATGATTAGCCTGAATTGGGTTTAATCCCACAAATATTATGGCAAAAACCAATCCAATTACTAAAAAGGCAATGTTCTTAAAATTAAGTTCATCAACATGTTTGTAAACAAACCCAGCCGATGCTAATATGAGACCAAAGAAGAATGCAAAGGTAGGGGCAGTGTACACTGTGAGCATAACTGTCATGACCTTGGACATGGTTAAAACCGCCAGCCCAATTCCAGCCAGTAAAGGTATAAATAAATTGAAATCCCATTTTAAGAGTTCTTCCTTGGATTTTGTAAAATCACCTTTGAATGCTGCTAAAAGGAAGTTGGCATTTATCTGGCTGATAGCATGCACCAGTCTCTGGTAAATACCAGTAATCAGAGCCATGGTCCCCCCAGAAACTCCAGGGATCACATCGGCGGTGCCCATTAACAAACCTCGCAAGAATATTAAAAGGGTATCCCGGTATATCTCGATTTTTCGCATAAAAAATTCTCCTACAATACAAAATATTTAAATCAGGGAATGGTTAATTGTTAATCTTGCAGATTAATTATTTCCTCAAGTTAACCCATACATTGTTTCAATTAATTTCATCCCATTATTGATATTTAATTAATTAAATGTTATAAAAACAGAGGTTTATTTTCCATGATCAGCTTGGTAGAATTTTTTAGTGAAACAGTAATTCATTTAATTGAATCCTTAGGTTACTGGGGTATCCTCCTGGGTATGACCATAGAAAGTGCCTGCATACCTTTACCCAGCGAAATCATAATGACCTTTGCAGGATACGTAGTTTATGAAGGAAAAATGGCATTCTGGGGTGTGGTCCTTGTAGGAACCCTTGGAAATTTAGTAGGGTCTTTAATCGCTTATTATGTTGGATGGTGGGGTGGAAGGCCGCTTCTGGAAAAGTACGGTAAATACATCCTCATCACCCCTAATAAACTGAATCTGGCAGATGAATGGTTTGAAAAATATGGGCACGAAGCAGTGCTCATAAGTAGAATGCTTCCAGGTTTAAGGACGTTCATATCCCTACCAGCTGGAATTACCCATATGAACCTGAAAAAGTTCATTTTATACACAGTTATCGGATCCCTACCCTGGTGTTTTGTTCTAACTTACATAGGCGTGCTCATGGGTCCAAATTGGACTACTATAGAAAGTTATTTCCGTTACCTTGATATTTTAGTTGGAATTGGAGTAGTGGTATTCATCGCCTACATCATCTACCATTACCGTGGAAAAGAACACGTTGATTAAATTAAACACCCCAATTAAGTGATGCAGGTGAAAAATGAGGAGATAATAACTTAAATTACTTTTTACCTGAAATAACATTTTTAATTTTATTCATTATTTTTAAATAATTCTTTTTCAATCATTACCTGAACTAAAATACCTGAAATAATTACAGTTAACATTAATTATAGAT
>NZ_AMPO01000013.1 GCF_000302455.1 Methanobacterium formicicum DSM 3637 | reverse complement strand
TGCAGTGTTAAAAGAAACACCACACAATAACTAGATATACCTTTATCACTTAAATGGATTTTCCCAAATCTATACCAATTTCACCCAGACTAATGCCTAAATTGGTTTTATTACGAATCCCGGCCTGTTTAATTAATACAGTATTATTATAATTAGTAAATGATGATATGGGACTGTAAAATGCTGATAAGTAATTTATGAATAACTAACAAATCCTATAAAAACAGATAAATTACTATGAAAAGCTTTGTAAAGACCGTAAAAACATGGAATAGGCTATTAAAACTAGATAAAGACCATAAATGAGTGTAAAAATCTGATAAGGATAAAAAACAGATAGTAACTATAAAAAATTACAAATTAAGAGACCCAAATCTGCTAAATTATAAATCGGTCATTAAAATTAATCTAATTAATAAAAACAGAAAGTAATTGAATAAAAAGCAGGATGAAGTTAAAAAATAAATTCAAAAAGGATAAAATCTGATTTTATCCTCTTTTAGGATCGAAGATATGAATAATTATAAAATTATTCGACTACTTCAGCGAAACCAAAGTTCCTGCGGACGGAGTTAACTCTGATTTTAACTTCGTCACCGACTTTAGCTCCAGAAACAAAGACAACAAACCCTTCAATACGGGTAATACCGTCGCCGTCTCTACCTAAATCTTCAATTTTAACATCGTATTCTTCCCCTTCGTTAATAGGAGCAGAATTTTCCCTTTCATCTCTTCCGTAATTACTTCCGAACATATATATTCACTTCCAAATAATTTGCCTTAAATTGGCTTTTTAAAAATGTGAATTCTTAAAAAACTTAATAAAAAAGATTTTTATTTCGCTTCAAGAATCTTATTTCATTCACTAGCTTATTCCACCACTTCTGCAAAACCAAAATTTCTGCGAACAGAGTTAATTTTGATTTTTACTTCATCTCCAACTTTGGCTCCTGAAACGAAAACCACAAAACCTTCAATACGGGTAATGCCGTCACCATCTCTACCTAAATCTTCAATTTTAACATCGTATTCTTCCCCTTCACTGATGGGGGAGGAATTTTCCCTTTCATCTCTTCCGTAATCATTTCCGAACATTTATTCACTTCCAAATTTGCCATTAGAAATGGCTGACTTTATATTGATTTGGGGGCTTATAAAGGTATGTTAAATTCCAGACCTATTTTTGATTATTTTCAAGCTTGTGATGGTAATTGGGGTAGATTGAATATTAACATTGGCATGATCTTAACCACATTAATGGATCTTTTTATCAGTGATAAACAGTTTCCAAAAAACAGATCCTCACAAACAATGTTTACCCTAGTATGATCCATAACCTGCAAAAAATAATGGATTGTATCCTAACACAAACAATGTTTGATTCATATCCCTTTCAAAATAATTTTTAACCTTATAAAAATGATTTAAAACTCCATACAAAATATTTTAATGATCAAAAACATACTACCATCATGGAGGTTAAAAACAAGATCATCCTGGCCCTGGATGTTCCCAGCATGGAAAAAGCCGTGGAATTGATGGATAAAGTTTCTCCTTACCTGGACACAGTTAAGATTGGTTATCCCCTGGTGTTAGCTGAGGGATTGGAATCTGTGAGTCGGGTTAAAGAGGAGTATGATTGTAAGGTTATCTGTGATTTTAAGGTGGCAGACATACCTGCAACCAACCAGAAGATTGCTGATGTAACATTCCAGGCCGGTGCCGATGCAATTATCGTGCATGGATTTGTGGGAGCAGACAGTGCAACCAGCTGCCTTGAATCTGCCAATCAACATGGAAAAGAGATTTTCCTACTGACTGAAATGTCACACCCCGGTGCATCCCGGTTCCTGCAACCAGTTTCCATGGACATAGCCAGTATGGGTGTGGAAATGGGGATCACCAACTACGTTGGACCATCCACCCGTCTGGATCGCCTGGGAAAAATAAGACAGATAATAGGTAAGGATTCATTCCTGATATCCCCTGGTGTGGGTGTACAGGGAGGAAATCCTAAAGATACTCTTGAATTTGCCGATGCACTGATAATTGGTCGAAGTATATACCTAGCCCCGGACCCGGTAGAGATCCTTGAGTCCATCATAGATTCTATTGAACTTTAAACCCGCTATTTCATAGGCAATGTCAAATAGCAGGAAATAGATGAAGGTTACTGGCTGGAAATAGTTCATTCCTGGAATTATAAGCTGGGGGTAGATCATCTGCAGACCTCCCAGAACCGCCAGAACCAGAACTGCTATTTTCAGGGCGCAGCGGTAGTTGAAGAATTTTTCTACAATTTTTATTCCTTTTAAGCTTTCCCGATCATTGCCCACTTCATCCAACCAGGCAGCAATGGTGCATACAATCAGTGCACCCAACCCAACATATGGCATGCCAAATATGGCCAGGATTGCCAGGAAGATTCCTAAAGTGACCAGATGACCAATTTTATCCACTTTACCTGAAAGTAGGGTTCCCAGTAGTATGGCCAGGAAGATGGTGGCAGCATCAGTGAAGTTCACTGATAAATATCCAATTCCTATAACACAGATTATCCCACCTAGAATACCCAGAACAGTGTTGTTCTCCACATCCAGAGCATCATCCGAGAATTTCATGAAAAATCCAGATAATGCGTAGAGAACTGCCTCTAAAAACATGACTTTTTAAACTCCTCATAAATATTATTACAATTTATCTAATCTTATCTAATTAAATCCTATCAAAGCACACTATACGCCCAATAAACAGCATTATGTTGTGCTTTATTATTATCCCATATTATATCCCATTTTATACTATTTTAACGTTTTAATCACTTTTTGAACCGTTCTTGTTAATCAAATCCAGTGCACCGGCCACCATCATTGGGAATATTATGGTGGCATCCCCAATCACAGTCACCAGTTTGGATCCGCATTTGGCCTTGGCCCATGATTTAGCTTCTTCCAGTGGGGCCCCACTCAGACTTCCTGCTTCACTGCGGTCCAGTGTCACTTGTATTGCAGCGTCCACTCCACCAGTTAGTATGTTGGATGCCAGGGCGTAATGTTTGGGTAGTCCTCCTCCTAGGATTATGGTGGCTACCTTTTTGGATCCGTAGACTATGTCTGATAGTTCGCTCATGTCTCCGGCTGCATCCAGGGTGAGCTGGTTTTCCTGGGTGAACATCCACAGCTGCAGTCCCAGCATGCAGTCAATAATACCCGGTGCGAAGATTGGCACGTTTTTCTCGGTGGCAGTGTGAATTATGGATTCAGGATCCTGAATATGGTTCCCGATCTCGGTTAAAAATTGCCTGATATTCAGCTGATTCTCTTTTCCGGCAATTTCAGTCAGGATGGTGTTAATTTTTTTCTCGAAAACTTCGAAATCTTCTGATTTTGTGTATATGTCTCCAATACGACCCATGCCCATCTGACAGAGTTGTTCATCAGTTTCATTATGTTCACGGTAGTGTGAACCCCCAAAGGACTCCAGAAGGTCATGGGTGAGGTTGGCCCCACTGCTTATGATAACATCTACATGGCCACCGGCCACCAGATCACGGATGATCTTTCTAAGGCCACCGGGGACCATTGGCCCGGCAATGCTCAGGAAAACCGTGGTTTCCTCATCACTGATAAGTTCTGCCAGGAGCTCTGTAGCCCTGTAAAGTCTGCCGGCCCCCAAAACTCCGCTTTTCCCCATTTCTTCCATTAACTGCAGGGTGGTCATTCCAGGACCTACATTCATGTGTTGAATCTTCAGTTTCTGCACTTCCTATTTTAATTATATGAATAAAACCCCATCTAAGGAGTATGGGATAAATTTAAGAGTATGGAATAGATCTAAAAGTATAGATCTAATAAAATTTAGTTTAAATGATTTAACTAGTAAAAAGTATATCTTATTTTATTTATTCAATGGTTTATTTAAAACTAGTTTCTTCTAGTTTTCAGTCTGTGAATTAATCATATATATAATGATTAATTCATGTACAATTTCAAATCAGTACTTTTAAAGTGTTCAATTTATAAAAAATAAACTCAGGATAATTAATTATTTTAAGCCAGCGATTTTATCAAGAAGGTCGGTACGGGTCACAATTCCCCGTGCGTTTCCTGCAGGATCTACCACTATTAATCGGCCAATATGTTTTTTGTTCATGATTTCAATGGCATCGGCGATCATCAGATCTTCGTTGACGGTGATGGTGTTTTTGGTCATTATATCCACCACTTTCATTTCTTCACGTGACTCTGCCAGGGCCCGGCTGATATCAGACAATGTTACCATTCCCCTGATTTCACCATCATCCATTACTGGTGCACCTTCAATTGAGTTGGTGGATAAAACCCGGGCTGCATCACGGATTGTGCTTAATCCATCCAGGGTTATCAGGTTAGGGGTTGCCACTTCTATTACTCTTTTTTTGGGGATGCTGCGAATTGCAGTGGTGTCCAGGAGAATAATGCTATCCATGTCATCCCGCCCTACTACCACTCCATCTACTACCAGTTTATTTACTGGTGTGGGGCCTACTCGTATTTTATCTCCCAGATCCAGGGTTTTGATGTTTCCCACTGCTTTGATGGCTGCTTCACATTCTCCAGGGTGAGGGATACTGGTGAATTCTATCTTGGCCACGGTAATATCTTTTACAAGTTCCCCTGATTTGTATACAGGCACCTGACTCTTTTTATCGGTGTCCTGTATGTTTAAGGTATGGTAAGCTTTGATGGTTGGCTTATACCCTCCTCTTGGTCCAGGCACCCCTTTTACCAGCCCTAAACTACGGAGGGATTGCATCTGATTACGGATGGTTCCAGGGTTACGCTTCATTAATTCCGCTATTTCTTCACCTTTAACAGATCTGCCTTCGGAATTGCGGTATAAGTTTATGAGACTCTGTAGTATTTCTTTCTGAACTGATGTAAGCATTTGGAATCACCGAATCTATTAAGTAATATAATTATCTGATTTTAGTATAAATTTACCATTATTTATAATTATCATTAATTGTCACTTATGATAATATATAAATGTTTGGTATTACGCCTTATTTTTTAGTCTATCAAAAGCTTAATACTTAGTCTAAGTAAAAACTCCGAAATTTTTATGTATTATTTTTGAGAAGAGTAAATAAATTGTTATGAGGCAACTAACCTTTAGTCTGTTTTCTTTTTTGGTTAAGAGAGGATTAGTATGGGTTTTGAGTTTGGGTTTTTTAATATTGAAATCAGAAAATTACTATTCACTGCTAAAATATTTATAACTAGAAAATATTATATGGAAACACCTAATCTAATTATTACATAATTTATATTGATTATATGGTGTAGCTATGAAAAGTGATAAGCTTGATTATCCTAAAGGGTATAAAAAATGGCTACTTAAAAATCATAAAGTTGATTGTCATAAAGAGCAAGTGTTTTATGAATCTGCATCTGCTAAGATGAAGCAAGATTTTGAAAATTCTGATTTCTGGATAGATTTTTCTAAAAATTTAAAAGATTATAATGATCAATATCATCAAAAAAATGGTTATCATCTTTTGATGTATAGAGATAAAATTCCTCATATCCAAATCAAACCATATAAATCATTTTTCGAGAAAACGTATCGAAAAAATGTTTTAAACAATGAAAATTGGCCAGAAGCTCCGAATAACGACTGGATACTCCTCAATGATTATTCTAAAATTAATGATATCTTGAGAACTTGTATAGTGGTTAAATATTTAGATGGTGTTCAATTTTTAGTTGATATGATTAATGACCTTGGTACATCCTGTGCAATCGATTGTAATTATGACTTTGAAGCACGAATGGATGGCTATTATGCAGCACATATAGATCTAGTATTTCCAGTGGAGATCCCAGTAGGTTTAGAAGTTCAGAAAAACGATATTCATGTAGAAATTCAAATAACTACTCAACTTCAAGAGAATATTAGGCTGTTACTTCATAGTCATTATGAGAAAAAGCGAAAATCCTATGAGGATTTTGACAATGATTGGTTATGGGATTATAAAAGTGATGAATTTTTAGCAAATAATCTGGGGCATATCTTACATTATGTTGAAGGAATGATCATGGAAGCAAGAGAAAGACAAAGGTGAAAATATGGAAGAAAACTTTGAAAAATATTTGGAAAGTATAGGTTTTTCAAAAACTTTAATTAACCGTACAGAATCAATTATGGGTTACATAGAAAACATTTTTCCTGAAGAGAAAATTAACGATATTTTCGTCGAAGACTATTTAACAGAAACAGGACGTGAATATGATTCTATCTATTTTTTGACTGAAAAAAATTTAATGATAGACTGTAAAAATTTTAGAAATGAAAATTCTTTATTAACATTACCGATTTCTCAACATGTAGAAACTTTTAAAATGAGATTCAATGATTATGATATAAAAAATGAAAAATACTCCGAAAAATCTCAATTTGTAATAGAATTTAGAACTGATACCCGAGTATTTGGTGAAATTAAATCAAGTGGAAATAATTGTAATCATCTCAAAAATCTGTTAACAAATTATTTGATACCGAATATGATAGAATAAAAAATATTATATTCGTTGATTTTTGATTAGTTGTAAATAAATTATTCATATTTCTAATATCTCCAAGTCATTTGAATTTATTTATAATATCTTTATTACACCAACTTAGGGACATTTTAACCCCATTCTTAGGGAGCTACCATACATAAAAGCAACTAAATTAAAAAAAAAATAACCCCAAACCTCACATTTCAGTTCATTTAACACTCTTTTTTCATTTCAGAGACCATATCAAACATACATGCTGTTTGTATTTTTAGTTAGTCTAAGTTGGAGGAGGAGTTATGAATAAATTTTTATTTTAACTAAACCAATATGGAGGATATATTCCCTTCTCACGCACTTTCTTTACATCTATGATATTCGTATCCGGTTTACGCCGTTTACCGAAATTTTCATGATATTTTGATTTTCCTTCTGCTTTAGCAGTTTCAAAATTGAATAGACCCAAGGAGGTAGCTTCTAAAAAATGATCAGATGAATCACCTTTCCATCCAACAAATGCATGACCCGGTACTAAAATAATCAAAGGATCTATACCGCAAGCTTCCAAACAACTAGCAAAAAGAACACTTAAATCTATACAATTTCCAGATTTTTCTACTAATGTTTCTGTAGGAGTAGCAATTCTTTGAATAAAAATATTTTCAGTCTGCCCGAAACAAAATGGCCGGTTTACATATCGAATATCTTCTGATATGGTATCATAAATTGATTTAATCGTTTCTTCCATACTCGTATAATCCACATAATAACCTATATTTTTAGTGTTTCTGGCAGCTTTTGAGATAATATCGATTATAGTGGGTGCTTGTGGAGTTATCCATGATACAACCAAATCACTCAAATCTATTCCCCATGATCTACCAGGATCTTCAATTACCCAAACCATTGTATCTTTTGCCAGAACCTCAATGGGCTCGTTAAGTGAAAGTAGCGTATCGCCACCCGAAACTACTTTAATCGATAAAGATGTCTCCATGAGGTGATGTAACCCCTTAATAACATTTACGTCCAAATTAGGGGTAATTCTTACTTCTTCCTGACCATATGGATCAATTGTTACATCTTGTTCAAATTTATTTGACAAATTTTGGATTTCAGATATGACTGTTGCTTTAAGGGGAGAATTTGAGTAATTGGACAATATTACAATTGCTGGGGCGAATTTTTCAGAATATAACTTATTTATAGAGTTATAAACACTAGAAGGTAAAGGAAATGAATTTACAAATGCTAGTGCCTCGTTCATTTTTTCATTATGTAAAGATAAGTCAATGGATAACAAACCATAATCAGAAATATTCTTTGTTTTCCTGTGATCAAAAAATTCATCTTCCCCATAAACTAATTTATCCTTTGTATTGGAAGATATTGGAGGATTAAATATTCTCATAAGCTTTTTAGGTTTTAATAAGGTAAATTGAGGATTTGTTATTTTAAATCCTACAGGAGGAATAACTTTAATGTCATTCAACTTAACATTTTTAAATGGAAAGAATATTTTGAAAGGGAAATTAATGCTTTGATTTTGGTTAATTGTTAAATTATGATATCCAACATATGTTTTAAGTTCTATTAATTCGTTTAATATTACTTCACTAAAAATAGCCAAGTTATTCCCTGAAAAGGCATTATTAATCCACGGTACTAAACTTAATTCTTTTCTTCCAGAAGGATCATAACTTGTTGATTTCCTATAATCAAAGTTAGAAAAAGGCAAACCAATATTCCAATGAGCAAAGCTTTCAAATGATGTTAAATCTCTTAAACCAATATTAATAGAAGTTTTAAGTGGAAAAAATTTACTATCATTACCTGCGAAAACAAAAAGTAGTGGATGAAAATTATATTGATCTTCAAAAGGACCCCAATTTTCTTTTTTCTTCCAACCATCTTTCAAATATATTTCATCTGGAATTTCTCTGTTAGACTTTAAAAAGAATTTAGTTTTTATTTCTAAAATCTGTGAATTTAAAAATTTTAGATTCAAATTATCAACAATACAATCCACGTAATTATAAACATTTGGTAAAAAACAATTTCTTACAAATCTTATTATTTCACCTGTTTCTTCACTTTTCAGGGACATATCAAAGAATATTTCCGGACCGCCCTTTTTTTCAGCTTTGAAACCTTTACATGTTGTTATACAGTCATCCCATGATCTGTTCATACCACAACAAGAAGTACATATCAAACCTCCGCCCTGTTTTAAACAACTACGAACTCCCTTTCTTTTATTACAAATCATGCATAGAGCCATCAAGTCACCAATTATTGTATTAAACAATTAATATAAAATATTTTGTTCTATTGAATATTTCACTTTAATTATTCAGGGTAAAACATTATAATCTAATAATATTTGACCTTCCCATTTATTAATACTAATTTTCTAAATAAGACAAAAATCACCCTCAAACCTTTTGTTTTATTTCTTCTGCAACTTTCAATCTTTCAGAGGGTTTGACCCATAATTTCTTGATGTTGCCAATCCGGACTAATATTAGAGGCCAATAATTGGAAGGTCGGAAATATATTGTACAACGGAAAACCGATTAAGAGCTATTTTTCTCCAGCTAAGATTCTTGAGGAAATATTTGAAAGTTATAACCAAAAAAATATAGGGTATAAGAAAAGAATAATGATTGTTATTATACGAAGGAGGAATGGGGACGAGCAAAAATTATTGGTTAAATCTATTTACAGGTACTACTTGGCAGGAATTTCTTAAAGCAGGGGGAAATGTTACTGGTTTTAAGGAAAACAGATGGACAACAACTAAAAGAATCAAACCCGGTGATTATTTACTCTGTTATGTAACTGGAATTTCTCGTTTTATCGGTGTTCTTGAGGTCACCTCCGAAGCATTTAAAGATTCTGAGAACAAAATATGGGAATTTGACACATTTCCCTCAAGATTACAAGTTAAAACACTTGTAAAATTGGATCCAAAAAATGCTGTGCCTTTTTCCACTCTTAAAAAACGTTTATTAATGTATCAACGATTAGAAAATCCTGCTGCTTGGGGAATACTAGTTAGAGGTTCGCCAAAAAAATTAGACCCGGAAGATGGAAAATTAATTATTAAAGCTATCTATGATGCTCAAAAAAATCCTAATCCTATCTCTTATGATCAGAAGAAATTTGAAATGATTCCTCGCTATCTCCGAACAAAAAACATTGAAACACCAGTGACTATTCCAGATGATAAAGAAGACGAAATTCTAGTTAAAACAAACGAAACAACTCCACATACTGAAATCCAATGGTTACTGCTAAAATTAGGAAGTGATATGGGATTCGATGTTTGGGTAGCGCGTAATGATAGGAGCAAAGACTATAAAGGGAACAAATTTTCGGATATTTCTGGAATAATAAATGATTTACCATTACAATTTGACGAAGCAACTACAAAAACAATTGAACTAATAGACGTTTTATGGCTTGAAGGAAACTCAATTATAGCAGCTTTTGAAATCGAAAGCACAACTTCAATCTATTCTGGTTTATTAAGAATGTCTGACTTGGTAGCGATGCAACCTAATTTAAATATCCCATTATATATAGTGGCACCTGAATCTAGGAGAGAAAAAGTAATGCAAGAAGTTAATAGGCCTACTTTCTCAAAATTACCATTACCATTAAAGGAAATTTGTCGTTACATCTCGTTTAAAACATTGAAAATAGAAATCGAGAATTACAAACCAATTATAAAATATATTAAGCCTGAAATACTTGACGAAATTTCAGAATCTTGTATTGAAGAACTATGAGTAGGTGTGGGAATGGAATTAGATGATATAATTATGAAACGTTTGGCATTTATTAAATATCTTTACCAAAACGCAGTAGAGCAGTCGAAAAAGTCAGCTCCAATGTCATCTTACTCAATTTTAACTTTTCATGATGCTATAGAACTATTTTTGATTTTTGCTTATTTATATTTAGATGGTAATCAAGACACCAGAAGCATTAATTTTATGCAAT
The DNA here is from genome assembly GCF_000302455.1 of Methanobacterium formicicum DSM 3637. Taxonomy (NCBI): domain Archaea; kingdom Methanobacteriati; phylum Methanobacteriota; class Methanobacteria; order Methanobacteriales; family Methanobacteriaceae; genus Methanobacterium; species Methanobacterium formicicum. Next base: position 71,492 of record NZ_AMPO01000013.1, on the reverse strand, counting down.
ATTGGGATTTGATTTCTAATTTACCAAATGGTGTTGAAATTTCCCAAAAAGGTTCAATAAAACGATTAAAAAATGCTAGAGTGTCTTTAAAACACCATGGTCATTTAATATCTGATTTAGATATCGAAGCACATAGAGCAACAACAACAAACTTTTTTGAAGAAAATACCGAAGTTATTTTTGGTATTCCTTTTTCCGATGTGTCTCTTATTAATTTAATACAATATAAAGAAGCTAAAAACAATCTTATAGAAGCTCGAAATTTACTGCAAGAAACGAATTATGAAGAAAGTATTCTAAAAGCAACTATTGCATTTAATCAAGTTTTAGATGATTATGAGGATAGAAAAAGAGACCAGTATGGTCGTTCACCGCTTTCATTAGGACCAAATTTCACTTTTATGAGCGGTAGTAGATTATTTGGTCATGAAATGAGGGATTTAAGTAGATACGCTGATACACTAAATGAGTCGATAGAGAAAATGAGAGAAGTTCTGAAAATAGTTATGTTCAATATAGACTACCGAAAATACCTTAAATTTAATTTAATAACCCCCCACGTAGTAAAAAGACCTAATGGTGAATATTGGTCTAGAGGACTTGAAAGATCTTCGAATAAAGAAGAAGCAGAATTTGTCATTAATTTTGTTATCGAAAGTGGTATATCTATTCAAGAATTCGATTTTGAAATTTCAGATCCGGATTAAGTTTAATTAAATTATTATTGCCAAGTTTTAAAAAAATGTTTCAGGGGGCTCAAATTTGATTTTATTAATAGGAAAAAATAACGATGTTGAAGAGCGTATTAAAGAATCCAAATTCTCAGAATTAAATATTTGGGAAAGAACTCATTTGGAAGAGTGGATTGCCAAATATCCAGATATACTTGGTGAAGAACTCCTGACTATAACTACAGAGTATGATAAATTTGATAAGACAGATAACCGTTTAGATATTTTGGCTATTGATAAAAAAGGCAAATTAGTGGTTATTGAACTTAAAAGGGATGTCGCTGACAAATTTGTAGATTTACAAGCCATACATTATGCTGCTTACTGTTCAACACTGAAATTTGAGCATATTATAAGTGAAAAAGCTATTTACCATGATGAATCTGAGGAAGAAGCAAGAGTCTCAATAACCGAGTTTATCACTAATCGTGAATTCTCAGATCTTGATGAAGACCCACGTATCATATTGGTTGCCAATGATTATCGAGAAGAAACTATTGCATCTGTTTTGTGGCTAAGAGACCATCAAGTTGATATAACCTGTGTTAAACTCGAACCTTATCAAATAGGAGATAAAATTGCAATAAAACCTGACATTATTATACCTTTACCTGAAGCTAAAGACTTCATGATACAAAAAGAGGAAAAAACAAAAAGTTCTAATAAATTTACCGCCCGACAACTTGCTTATAAGGAATTTTGGATTGATTTAGCTCGTGAATATGGAAAATTTGATCCAAACTTCAGAGTAAAAAGCCCATATCCACAATCATGGCTATGGTTTGGTGCCAGCAAAGCAGGTTTATATTACAACTGGACTTTCACTGAAGGCCGATTGACAATCGAATTGTACATATTAGGGGATCATAAAAGGAGTGAAGGCTATTTTGATCAATTATATAAATGGAAAGATGAAATTGAAGAAAAGATCGGGGCATTAGATTGGCGTAATATCGAAGGTAATAAAACCCGCCAAATAAGATTAAAAGAAGGTTTTGAAGCAAATATAATGGAATTAAATGAAGAAATTAAAAATAATGCCATAATATGGGGCATAGATAAAATGTCAGAATTCAAAGAAATGTTTAGCCCTTATATTCAAAAATTAGATTAATTAGGAAGTTCGTCATATGGTAGGATAACGAAATTATGAAATTTAAAAAGAATTATTATTTGAAATAATTTTTTTTGGGGGGAGGGGTTTATTTTTGAATAAAGAAAATGCTCGGAAAATAATTTTAAATGCAGTTGATACAACTAAACCCACTTGGAGTAGATGGGACGTTCACTGGGAAGATATGGATGAAATTTTTTTGAGTAGAGCTTATGACCAAATGGGTTTTGACGATTGGCTCTTTGTTGATTTTCTCAATAAATACAATATATATTCAATCGAAAAAATCGGTTCAATATTAGATGGCACTAAATTTGAAAAAAAGTACAACCGTGAACTTGCGGGTTCCTTAAACTCACCTTTTTACCAAGATATGAAAAAAGGGACATATAAAACAGAAGGAAAAGGGTTCTATAAATCTGTGGAAGAGTTTAATGGAGGCAAAGGGGCAGCATATTTCAAATTATTATGGTATATGCTTGTAGCTTGCAACTACATTAAAGTAAATTATAACGCCAGTTTTTCAGACTATCTCCAGTCACAATACACTGATTACAAGGAGATAAAAAATATATCAAATGATGAATTCTTTAAAATATCAACTAATGAATGGGAAGAATTCAAAAAGCACAAAAAACCTTGGAATGAGCTTTATGGAGTCGGACCTAATGTATTTGATTATATTATGGGGGACATTGTAGAATTAAAATTTGTTAAAGACTCATATAAACTAGATTCTGCTAATGAAAGGTTTTTAGAAAAAACAGGGATAATTAAAAGTTCTGAATTAAACCAAGCAAATGCAGTGAAAGTTTTGAGTGATTTAAATCTTCATTACACTCTTAGAGAAATTAATAAAGGGTTGTATGTTTATTGCAGTAAATTACATTGCCGTGGTTACTGTTTCTGCCGTGACTCCCAAAAATGCCAAGATTGTAACGTTAATGATATTTGTATAAAGAATTTCTGATTCAAATAGAAGCAAAAATAACAGGAGAATTTAAATTGAATTATGTAAGTTACCTTATTGATATGGGTCGTGATTATAATGATCCAAAATTGATTAAAAAAGGCATATCTCGCGGAGAAGACTTACTCGATGCTTACAAAGAAGTTTATAACAATAAACAATTATGTAAATTAAATTATTATATTGCAAATGGCTATGGAAACCTGTATCATTTAGAATTTACAAAAAAAAGAGGTTGGCAGAAAGTACTCAACAATGACAACTTACAAAAAGTTAAAGAATACTCTAGAGATGCTATTAAATACTTAAAAGATGCTCCGATAGGTTTACAGAAACGGATATGGACAAATTATGCTAATTGCTTAAGCACTCTAGGTAGAAATATGGATGCATTATTTGCTTACGAAGAAGTCTTAAAATTAGACCCAAATTTTTCAATGGCAATTGCAAATAAAGCAATAGCTATGAGGGTATTTGCAGATATATCTGGTAATTATAGGGATGCAATTTATAGTGAAACATACCAAATGCTTAATTCAGTCAAATATCGACCTGATTTAATAGCAAATGGTGGAATAGAGGCTAAATATAGTGTTGAAAAAGAAATTAAATATATTGAATCAGTCATGGATAAAAAAAACCTTTCCAAAAAAATCGAACATAACCCCTACGATTTAAGTAAATTAAGCCTATTTGAAAGATTTTATATTGAATTCTGCAGTAATAAACAACTTTTTTTAAACTTCCATATTCATGAGGATATTTGTGAAGCATCCATATTTGATCCAGTATTCATACGATTATGGTTACCCAAAAACGAAGAAAGCGTTTTTTTAAAATTAGCTAAACCCATTAACCAAATCAAAGAAGATTATGCTGTCGCTAGATTATTATTAGTTCAATCACAATTCAATACAAAAGATTTGGATAATATTAATCAAAGGACAACCTTTGCTAATACCAAAGACAATAGCTTATCTAATATTTATATCGGATTATTAAAAAGCGCTTTTAAAGAAGCATATAATATTTTAGATAAAATAGCGAGATTTATAAACGAATATTTTTGGTTAGGCATACCACTTAATAAAAATATTTACATAACTTCAGAAAAACTTTGGATGGACACTATTGAAAAGAACAAATGGATTAAAAATAATAAAAAGAGATTAAAATTAGACATTATTGAATCTAACAATGCTAGTTTATATGCACTTTATGATTTAAGTTTAGATTTAAACTTTGAAACAGGTTATTATACCAATTTGCGTATAATGCGTAACAAATTAATTCACGAAAAATTAATAATCCATGATAATAATTGGGACGACAAAGAAGACTATTATAATATAAGCTATGAAAAAATGTTAAAAAGAACAATACGACTTTTTAAAATTGTTAAAAGCGCCATAATCCACCTCATAAACGCAGTTTATAATAATGAAAAAAGAAAACAATCGTTTATTTTGAACAATTATGAATTTCAAGATGGATCCTACATAAATCAGTATCTCGATCAAATACATTCCATAATACTCGAATACTCATATTATCATAAGATTTAACCCTACTCTTTGTTTACATCTTCCTCTTGTTTCTTAATCGATTCAACCAACTTTTTCTCATCTTCAGTTAATGGTTCATGACCAACCTTTTTAAGGTCGCCAGGTTCCCAAGTGAACTTACGCCTTAAATGTTCTTGATACTCTTCCTGTTCCTTGGGAGTCATATCTTCATATTTTTTACCTGCCCATGATGGAAGCTTAATAATATGTTGATGGCGTTTAGTTGGTACTTTTAAAGATTTTAAGATTTTTTGGAAGTGTTTTTCAGGATTTCTCTGACGATATACTGATCCTTTGAATTTAACAGTCTGATCTTTGTATTTGATTTCGTGAAAACCTTCTCCCATGGATTCAACTACATTGAATGTGGTTGCAGTTTTTAATTTATTTTTGAATTCGAAAAAGTTGATTAAGAAATTTTTTATTCGTATGGCTTCTCTTTTATTGTTCATATAAGCTCCACCATATGGTAATCTAAAGAATATCCTGCTATTAGGTTCTACCCTGCTGTAATAGAATCCGTAACTGTTGAATCCGTGTCCCCAAAAGCCTATTAAGAAGTATCCTTCTGGTGCTTTATTTAAAAATGGTGTTATATCTCCTTGAACGAGGTATTGGTAGTTTAATGCTTCTTTGGAACCTACCAGTAAACCATCTGCTCGGTCCGGTTCGATATTAACTAGTTCGGTTTCTGGAATTGGAATGTCATCAAGGGATATTTGGAAATATTCTTGGGTTAATTCCCTTATTTTTTTTAAATAATCTATTTTTTCGGGCATTTAATATACCTCAAGTGATTGAATCCTTTAAACCTTTCTGCATCATCTAATATCCTTTTTAGATCATCTAAGGATCTAATAGATCCATCACAATAGTCTAATATGTTAAAACTTTCATTTAGTTTATTTAATTCATGTCTTGAATTTATTTTGCGGATCTCATTATAATATGAGGTTTTGATACATTTACGGAATACAAAAGGACCTTCTGTTATATTACAGGAAGCATAAGTCAAGTAGCTCTGGCTATTAATGTCACGGGGTAATCTACTCATTTTTTTGTCATTTCCACTATCAGGGTTATTTTTAAGTCGTAATTGTCTTAAAATTTGTGAGCGTGCTTTATCATCAGCAGGGATACTGTCGTAAAAGTCTTCGTGCAACAATAGCTCATGAAATCCTGGTTTAATAGCAATTAGCTCTCTATAAATCCGGTTAAAGTCATCTTGGTGGAAATTGCGAATATAATCTAAAATAAACTGGAGGTCCTTACGCTCAGGATCAAATGTGATGCCCATGTCCGATGGTTTTTGGAACCCTGCTTCTCGCCAATAATCATCATTGTGCTTTCTATTTTTAGTACTACCCTGATAGACTTTGATACCTGTTAATGATTGGAAAGCATTGTTATAGTCCGCATTAATAAATTTTTGAGGACTTTCAAGACCAGAATGATAAATACACTCCAAATACTTGTATCGAATGTTATTGAAGATCCTCTCAATCTCCATCTCAGGCGTTATCAAATAGTTTAAGAAATTTTTAAAAGAGGGATCATCTAATTCCAAGTATTTTTTACCTATTTGCTCTAAAGACGAGTTAAGAGGTTTCAAACGGAATTTACAATCAATTCTAAAGGTTGAAATAAAACCTTTATCATCAAAGAATAACCTGATAATTGAGTCGTTTTTAGTCTTTAATAGCCTTTTCTTTTGTTTGTCTATTAAAATAAGACCAATATTTTTATAAAAACATTTATTAGGTTTCATAACTAATAATAATTATTATATTAGACCATATATAAACCTATTTATTAATTAGAACTTAATTAAGGCTTTTTATATAATAATAAGGCCCTAAAATGGTTTTTTTATAATTATCATTAATTGTCACTTTTGATTATATATAAATCTTTGGTATTACGCCTTATTTTTTAGTCTATCAAAAGGAAAATTAGTAGGATAAGTTAATACTCAAGGATTTTCCATCTGAATATTGTTGAAGAAGTAATAAATTGTTAGGGACGGGCTAAGTTTTAGTTACATTTCTTTTGGGGTTATGAAGGGGTTTGAAGGAGTTTTGAGTTTGGGGGTTTGGGAAAATAAATAGATGAATATTAATAATAACTGGGCAACAATTAAGTATAATATTATACACGAGTTGAAAAGTATGTCGTCAAAAATTAGTTCCATTGGATTATTGCTCCTTGTTCTGATTGTTATAGTTATCTCAGGATGCACATCACAGGATACTGTCAAAGAAACTGTATCGGGTGATGTTAAACATTTTGAAGGAAAAGGCATATCTTTTAATGCTCCTAATACATGGTCTCTTGGTCAAATGTAAAACGAAACGAATGATTACCTGTTTTCGATAGGGAAAGGAACAGGTGAAAATACAGATCTTATTCATTTCCACGCTGGTTACTATAATGGTACTATATTAGAACATATTAATTCTGAGAATGAGAAAAATCCACTTAGCAATTCGACCATAATATCTGAAAAAAATCTTACTGTAGATTGTCTTCCCGCATATCAAGTTACAACACTTAACGAAGGAAAAAAAACAACAGTAATATCAACATACTTTATGAAAAATGGAATTTTATTTGCGATTTTTGCGGTTCCCTGCCCAAATAACAACATTACCAGCATCGAACCTGGCCTCGAAATGGTACTAAACACTTTTCATGTAATATAAAAACTTAAGTTAATGTTCTCAATCAAAAAAAATAACCCTCAAACCTCACCTTTTAACTCTTTTAACTCTTTTTTCATTTCCAATAGCTGTCTTTGTAGTTCACGGATTTCATCTTGTGAATATTTTCCTGCCGTGGAGTCTTTGACTGATAGGTGTTCTATATAATTAGGTAAACCTTTTTTAACTCTTCTGGGTCAGCTAGGAAGTATGCCTCACGGACCCTATCCTTTAACTTGTGTCCCATCATGGGTTCTCTGATTTCCCAAGGCATTCCTGCATTAATTAACTGGGTATTGAAGAACTTCCGCATCATGTGACTGGTTGCTTTGTTGAAGCCATCCTTAGGGGTGGGCTAAGTTTTTGATTGTATTTTTATTCGGAGAATAAATGATTGGAATGAGTTTTGAGCTTCGGGAATAGTTTAATTGATTTATCGTTTCTTAACATTTTTAATCTCTTTGGTCATTTTCGCAATTTCTTTCCATCTCTTTTTTCCTGCAAGTTGAGGGTTTTTTTTCCTTTCTACAGCACGCATTTCTCCCTGTAATTTCCTGAAACTTTCTAACCTTTTTTCTGAGAGGGATTTGTCACTTATGGCTCTTTTAACTGCACATCCAGGTTCACTTTCATGCATACAATCTGAAAATTTACACTGCGTTTCAAGTTCGATAATATCACTGAAAAGATCCAGCATCCCTTCTCCAGCATCCCATAGCTGCAATTCCCTCATGCCCGGGTTGTCTATAATTAAACCACCTTTTTCCAACATGATCAATTCCCTTTCGGTGGTAACATGCCTTCCCCTTCTATCTTTTTCCCGTATTTCACCGATATTCTGTCTTTTATAACCTTCAAGGGCATTGATGAGTGTAGATTTCCCCACACCCGATGATCCCAGTAATGCAACGGTTTTACCATCTTTAAGGTAAGGTGATAATTGTTCTATGCCCTCATTGCGGGTTGCACTAATAGCAATCACATTTATCCCAGGTGCGATCTCCAGAACCTCATTTATTTTCTCATCTACATCTTTACAAAGATCTGATTTACTCAGGATCACTACAGGCTCTGTTTTGCTTTCTTTGGCAATGGCAAGGTATCTTTCTATCCTTCTTAAGTTAAAGTCCCGGTTAAGTGAGGTTACAATAAAAATGGTATCAATATTTGTGACAATAACTTGCTCTTCGGTAACTTTTCCTGCTTCTTTGCGAGAAAACTTGCTTTTTCGAGGAAGAATGGCATGTATAGTTACAGGCCCAACATTATCTTTAGATACAACTACCCAATCACCTACAGCGGGAAGATTTCCATTTTGATGTAGGTTACCTGAAATTCTGGCACGAACCTCTCCATCTTTAGTGTACACATTAAAACCATTTTTGTACACTGTTGAGACCCTTGCTGGTTCATATAATCCTACATACTCCCTAAAATGTTCCCCGAAAAAAGCATTCCATCCTAATTTTTTTAACAAATTATCCAATTAAACACTCTCCAATACCTAACCAAACTCACCATATGATACCTTAAAAACATTTTATTAGAAAACAGGGCATGAATCCACCAGGGTTCTATTCAACCTCAGTAAACTCCGGTGCAAATGTTATTATCCCTTCAACACCATCCAGGCATCCAGGGACTAGCTCAAGTACCATGAAAGCCTCATCAGGTTCAGGGAATGGTGATTCCAGGCCTTTTTCCCTGGCGGAAGAAAAACCAAAACGAGGATAATAATTCGGATGTCCAATAACAATTATTGTTTTGTATCCCCTTGATTTGCATGCTTTAAGTCCCTCGATAATTAGGCTAGACCCTATCCCCTGTCGTTGTAAATCTGGCCTTACCGCCATCGGTGCAAGTGCAAGACCAACGAAGTCACCATTGGGAGGCTCCAGAGATATTTTAGTAAATAATATATGCCCAACAACTTCCCCATCTTTTTCTGCTACTAATGAAAGTCCATTAACATAATTTTCAGACTCCCTAAGCATATCAACCAAACAAGATTCAGTTTCCTGTCCAAATGCAAGTCGGTTAATCTCAAAAATAGCTTTTCGATCAGCATCTTTTTCTGGACGACATTTAAACATTATAAAACTCCTCTCCTACTTTTAATATTTTTTTGTCACACCCACCAGTTAACAATATTCTTTATGAGACTACATCACTAAAGAGGTTAATGAGGTGAAAATCATAGCAGATGCGATGACTGCAACTACTACCATTTCAACAACTCAATTATTAATTGGTCTACTATTTTTTTTAGTAATTATATTGGCAATTATATGGTTAATCAAAAGATATGTTAAAAAAAATAAAAAATAGCAAAAAATTGAGTAAAACGAGGATTACGCCTTATTTTTAAGTTTATCAAAAGGAAAATTAGTAGGATAAGTTAATACTCAAGGATGTTCCATCTGAATTTTGTTGAAGAAGTAATAAATTGTTAGGGACGGACTAACCTTTAATAGGTTTGTTTTTTTCACTTAAAAAGTAAGGAGAATCTGTTTAGGATTAGTAGGGGCCTGGCCCCATTTCAATCTGTATGGTGCCTTTTAAAGAAGTGTTTGTTGAATCATGATATTTATATATTTTATTTTTATGATAGCTGAAATCGTAAGTATAATTTTCACCAGGGCTTAAATTACCACTATCAAACAATCCATCATCACTGATAATGCGATGGATTTGAGAGTCATTGTTTGTCCAGGTAACCTTACTTGGATATATGTTAGTAACATTTGGGTCAAATCCAGAGTTTCCCACATATATTTCAGCTGGAATATCATGAAGACCTAAAAGTAGTAATAAACAAACCCCAAATATAGGCAATCCAATTAATAATTCGCCCTTGTCCATAATAACCCCCCACTCCATTAAATAGTTTTAATGGTAATGTATTATTAGCATTAGAAGTATGATTATATAAATTTTGGTATTACCACATGATTTAATCTCAAAAGAAAAATTATGGGAGCTAATACTCAAGGATTTTCCATCAGAATTTGGACAATGAATAAATTGTTAGGCTAATATTTAGTCTGTTTTTTTTTGGATAAGAGGGAATTAAATGGATTTAACTATTTGCATATTCATTTATAAATAAATATTATGAATAATATAATCAATCGAATCTTAATTCATATTATATCAGGGGTTTAAATGGGATATTTAATCTGTGATAAATGTGGGGAATACTATCAGCTCCAGGAAGGAGAATCTCCAGAAGATTTCGACCTTGCATGTGAGTGTGGCGGAGAATTAGTCTACTCTGAGTCAATAGATATCCCAAAAATTGCAATACCTTTCTGGAAGGCAATAATAATTGTTCTCTTATCAATAGCAAGTATAATATTATTAATGCTCATATATAATGCCGGAATCATTTCTAAAAATCCAGCATATCTTTCTGTTGGGCTTTCTTTTCAATTATTATTGGCAATACCCATTGGTGCCGTCTTAGGGTATGGCCTCCCACATTTTATAAAATCAGATTGGAATTATGGATACAAATACACAGAAACTAGGATAGGTAAAACATTTATGTCAAGTAAAGTTATATCTCCCTTAATAATAGGTTTTATATTAATAATTATTATTATAGGAGATCAGTTAATGCATTTAGGGAGAATAAGTCCATATATGACACCCTTCATTAATATTGTAATTGAAATTTCAGTAATTTTTTTAATTATTGGAGTCATTGCTGGCCTTTATACTTTTAAAACTAAATACGTGACGATTCGCTGATTATATTTAGTTTATCAAAAGGAAAATTAGTAGAATAAGTTAATACCCAAGAATTTTCCATCAGAATTTTGTTGAAGAAGTAATAAATGGTTAGGAGATGAATAAGTTTTAGTAAGTTTTCTTTTTTGGTTAAAAAATAAATAGAAGGGGTTTTTTTTGTTTGGGGTTGGATCATGAATTTTTAAAGGACATAATTCATCAGCCCCAAAAGCTCTTTCTTAGCCTTTAAAACTTCCTGATTTTCAGGATCTAATTTTAAAGCTTCTTCAAAAGAATTCAATGCTTCATCAAGTTGTTGGAGTTTTTGATAGGCGTTTCCTTTACTAAACCAAACCTTTGCTATTTCATAATTTAATACAGTCAGTGAAATGTTAGACCCTTGAAGTTTCCATGTTTTTTTGAGGGGTACTTTTTCTAATGCTTGCTCATAATATTCAATTGTTTCATGGTAACTTCCTTTTTCAAATAATATTTCTCCTTTATTTACAAGCGCAACAAACAGCAAATTATCATCCAATGATGGTTCTTTAAGAGTTCTTTCTACAATTTCAAGAGCTTCATCACATTTTCCCACTTTAAGAAGAGCATGCGCTTTGAGGTTTAATACTATAAAATTATTAGGATGTCTCAATAGAATGTCATTAGATGCATTTATAGCCTCATTATGTCTTTCTAGAAACCCTAATGTTAATGCTCTATTAATTGAGGCCGGAAGATATTTTGGATCCAATTCCAATGTTTCATCAAATTTATCCAAAGCTTCAGTGAATTTTTTCTCCTCTAAAAATTCAATTCCTTTACGGAATATTGTGATTTTTTCATAATATTTACGCCGGTCCCAAGTTAATTCAAAAGCAAAAATTAAACCTGCTAAAAACGGAGTATACGTCCCAATATTAAATAAATCACTATTTTTAGTCCAAATAGAATAGAAAATAGTTGATAACAACAAAATTGATGTTACAATAACAATATACACCCTATCATCATATTTTGTGAAAAATTTATTCAGAATGAAAGGTAAAATAAATACAAAACCTAAAAATAAAATTAGTTGTAAAAAATTATTAAAAATGAATGAAAGAACCCAAAAAACACTGGCAATAGCTATGAAAAATAATTGTTTTAAATTCCACGAACTCATATGTCATTACACCTACTTTAACGAATTTTAAAACTAATTTAAAAATAGTTGATTAAAGTAATATAAAAATTTAATTAAATAGTCTCAATAAAAAAAAATAAGCCTTAAACTTCACCTTTCAGTTCCTTCAACTCTTTTTTCATCTCTGAGACTATGTCACACAAAAGTCTGTTTTCGTTTTTGGAGTTCTCTGAATTGTTACCGGGTTATTGGTAGTTTTTCGGTTATTTCACGTGTTCCAGTACTTGATGTAGACTTTTAGGTTTAGGGCCAAATCAAGTAATAGCTGTGCGTACAGGTCTCGATACTTATTCCCATAAATGTTCACGTATCTCCTCAGGCATAATTGCGTGTATTAGTTGGGTGTTGTGAGAACTTCCGCATCATATGACTGGTGGCCTTGTAGAACCCGCCCTCATCAGGCACCCAACCAAGAAAACGGTTCAATTCACGGCAGGAGTGCAGGATTGCCATAATCGATCATATAAGAAGTGATTTATATGTTTGAAAATAAAAATTAATATGAACTACATCATAGAGGGGTGGACAAAAATGGTTAATGATAGGCTTAAATACAATCTAGTGGCAGTAATAGCTGCCTTTGTATTGTTTGGATTTATTTGTATTTATGCTATAAGCAAATCTACGAGTGATATAGCTGTAATTGTAGGTTCACTTACAACAGCCGTTGGAACAATAGTAGGTGCATATGTTGGAGCCAATGTAGGTGCTGAAGGAAAACAAACTGCGATAAAGGAACAGGAAAAAGCAATAGAAAAATTGGAAGAAGAAAGAGATCTACGACTCGACAAAGAAAAGGTGGCCCAAACATTATATTCTGTGATTGACCCAAATAAAGTAGAAAAGTTACCTCAGGAACTGCAAAGCACTATAGAGACGTTTTCTAAGGAAATATAAATAAAATTTAATTATTTTTTTTATTTTTACCAATATATTCACCATAATGTGCATCATATAACTGGTGGTATTGTAGATAACCTAATAAAGAAAATCTAAACCCTTAAATATTGCTTTTGAAATAATATTTTTACCTTTACATGGGGGGAGTTCCATAATAAAATCATTATCCGGAAAAACAGGGCTAAAAATAATATTAACAGGAATTTTTATTTTAATCTCTCTTTCTGTGGTTAGCGCAGCCGAATCAGATAACCAGTGGCCACAAGCAGCTTATGATAATCAAAAAACCGGCCAATCCCCTTACCTATCTTCTCAAAATGACTCAGTAAAGTGGAATTATTCATCGGCCAATAACTCTGTTTTTGAAGGTAATAGTGTGTTATTTGGATCCACACCAGTCGTTGGTTCTGATGGTACAGTATATGTTGCTTACGATGACGTTGGTGATACCCGGTATGATATTTACCGCCTGGTTGCCCTGAACCCCAATGGAACTACGAAATGGACTTATACCTTCTCAGATCCTGAAAAATCAATCATAACATCTTACCCCGTCCTGGGTCCTGATGGAACTATTTATGTGACCCTGAAGTCTAATGGTGATATGTCTTACTATCAGGGGACGTTAATGGCCCTTAAAGATACGGGAACCGAAGCAAAATGTGTTTGGGAATACATTTTACCTTTGGAACTTCGCGACCCTCCCACTGGCTCGTCTCCCATCCCCTCACCAGTAATAGGTTCTGATGGAACCATCTACTTAGGTGCTAGAATGAATATCGATGATGGCAGGTTGGTTATTTTTGCACTTAATTCCAATGGGACCCAAAAATGGAATTACACTGTTATGGATGGAGATAGCAGCAATCTGGTGGGTCAAGTGAGTTTATCCAAAGAGGGTTCTATTTATTTTAACGCTCTCGTACGCCAATATTTAGATTATTATTCCGTCTTCTATGCCTTGAAAGACATACAAACTAGTGCCATTTGTAAATGGAGCTACACAATAAGGGATGATGCCCCTATTTACCCCGTAGGATATTCTACCATTGGCCCTGATGGCACCATATATGTGGGATTTGAAAAACTGGCCCAGGATAGCTCCTGGAATTCTTACCTTTATGCTTTTGAAGATAATAGCAGTTACGTGCGGGTGAAATGGATTATAAGTGAATTTGATCGAATAATGGCTCCCCCGGCTATATCTTCAAATGGAACTATATACCTGGCTGCATCGGATTTAATTTCAAAAGAGAGAAATTTATACGCATTTACAGATTTAGGGAGTGAAGCTTCATTGGTCTGGAAATATCCCATAAATAACCTAGAGTGGTCCCCCACAATTGGAGCCGATGGCACTCTATATGTTATGTCTTTCATGTCCTCCCTGTATGCTATAAATCCCAATGGAACTTTAAAATGGACTTCGGATATACCCTCATCAATTAAACCAGCCATAGCAAAAGATGGAACCCTATATGGTGGAGGTACATTTGTTGATGATTCTCATGAACTGGTAATCTATACATCAATAATTTATGCTTTTATGGCTCCAGCTTCAGATATTTACCTTTTAACATCAATAGATAATCAAAATCCTACATTAGGTGATATAGTCACAGCCACCTTGAAAGTGGGAAATAATGGACCTAACGTTGCCTACCAAACCATTTTGAAGTTTACAATCCCGGAAGGCATGGAATTTATAAATACCTGGGCAGATAATGGCACCATCTATTACGATCCCGCTACCCGGATGGTTATATGGAATCTGGGAGATGTTCCAGTGGGTGACCCCCATGCTTATATTCAATTTATGGTAGAACGTGTTGGAAGCTTTATTATAAGTCCAGAAGTAACCACTGCCAGCTTTAACCCTGACTTAAATCAGAAAATACAGGCCCTGTTTATTACAGTTAAATCAACCAACGAAACTGAAACTGTGGATGCCAGTAATGTGAAAACTGTAGGCATGAAAAATACAGGAATGCCCTTTAACGCGATAATCCTGGCTCTTTTAATAGTTCTAGGGAGTTTTTTAACAGCCAGAAATAAATAAAGTGCTTTCACTCTTTCATTTATAACTTTGAATCATTTTATATTCTCAAATAAGTTTTTCTCAGGCCATCTGGGCCTGTTAGGTAGTATGCATCCTGAACCCTGTTTTAAATTTAGAGCCCAAACATACCCCTATTTACTCAATCCTCCTTTAAAAAAAATATATAAATTTAAAAAAATAAAAAAAAATAGGGTGAATCAAATGTGTACAACATTTAGTATACAAACAGAAGATGGAAATAACTTTGTTGGACGAAATTTAGATTTAGCATATAATGTAAATGAATATCCTATAATTCTTCCGAGAAATTACCTTCTCCAGGATAAAGTTACTGGAGATATGCAAATCACCAGCAAAGCAATTATTGGTATTGGAACGGTGATAGACAACCATCCTTCAATGGTTGATGCCATGAATGAAAATGGACTAGTCTGTGCTGGTCTGAATTTTGAAGGATTCGCACATTTTGAAGAAAAACCAGTGCCTGGAAAAACAAATATCACACCCTACGACTTCATTTACTGGGTGGTCTCTAACTACGATACAATTGATGAAGTTAAGAGTGCTCTTTCTAACATAGATTTAGTAGATGTGCCCTTAAATGACCAGACACCAGTTCCCACACTCCACTGGATGATAACTGATAAAACTGGTTCGTCAATTGTAGTTGAAAAAACTAAAGAACAACTCGCAGTCTATGATAATCCTGTGGGAGTAATGACCAATCAACCTACCTTTGACTGGCATTTGATGAATCTAAACAGATACATATCTATTAATCCTAATCAACCTGAACCAGTCAAGTGGAGTGACCAGTTGTTGCAAATTCATGGTGTTGGAGCTGGTACTCTGGGACTACCAGGAGACTCGCATAGCGTTTCAAGATTTGTGAGAATTGCCTATGCCAGAGCACATATGCCAGTTCTGGAAGATGATATCAGTGCTGTGACCCAATGCATGCACATGCTTGACTATGTGAAAATGGTAAAAGCAGGGGTTTTAACAGAGGGAATGGCAGAAAAAACAACCTACTCTGCTTGTATGGATCAAGAAAACGGCATCTATTATTACAAAAATTATGGAAATAGCCGAATAAATGCGGTTAATATGCATAAAGAAGAATTGGATGGTGATGAAGTAATCAAATGCCCTTATTTAACAACACAGGATATAAATTATCAAAATTAAAACGTTTTGATAAAGAAATTATATTCCCTTCTTTTTTTAAAAAAGTAGATTTTATTAAAAAGGCTGAAAAAATAACGTCTATAACTCACCATTCAACTCTTTTAACTTGTGGCCAGTCATGTGCTCACGGATTTCCAGGGCATTCCGGGCATCTGTTAACTGAGTGTTGTGAGTACTTACGCATCATATGATTTCGAGCATATCCACCCAAAAAAGAGAATTGATGAATCATATCCAACCAAGAACAAATTGATTTCAACCACATTCACTCAAAAAAGGATTGATTTGGACCCTATCCAGTCAAGAACGAATTGATTTGGACCATATCCAATCCGGAACGAATGAACTTGAATAATTTATCCTCATGAGATGATGATAATGAATAAAACAGAAATTTATTATTTTTCAGGCACAGGGAATTCTCTTGTTGTTGCCAGGGATCTTGCCAAGAGAATGGAAGGAAATTTAATATCCATAACTTCCGTGATGGATAAGAAAAGAATAACAACTGATGCCGATGTAATTGGAATTGTATTTCCAGTTTATTATCTGGGAACAGTCAACATTCCCCTGGTTGTCCAGCGATTTGTCATGAAACTGGATGAAATAAGTACAAAATACATTTTTGCAGTATGTACCTATGGTGGAGGGTCCGGCTCCACACTGAAAATACTGGATGAGATGATCAAAGCACGCGGTGGCCATCTTGCATCAGGATTTGGCGTTCAAATGCCTCAAAACGCTTTTAGGAAACCATTTGAGAATAAAACAAAACTTTACAATAACTGGAAAGAGAAAAAACTTGACTTTATTCAGGGACGGGTCCAAGAGAAAAATGAAGGAGGGTTTGATAGAGATGGCCCATTCATTAAATTGTTTTTGAATATTTTGAGTGTAATGATGAATAACCATTATTTAAAACCATTTTTCATAAATCCAATGAAAAGTACTGCAAAGCTTTCAAAAGACGCAGATCTTACAATGGATGAAATTATACCCTTAATGGACAGAAGTTATCATACTGATGAGCATTGCACAGGCTGCCAAACGTGTTTAAATGTTTGTAAAGTTCATAATATCGAAATGGTTGATAATAAGCCAGAATGGCAGCACCACTGTGAGAATTGCCTGGCATGCATTAAATGGTGCCCCCAACAGGCCATACATGGATATGGTGAACTACCTAAAAGCTATCATCACCCTGAAGTGAAAATTTCAGACATGACCACTCCCAAAAAATAAAAAACCACCTAAAACACTCCATCCATAAAACCGTCGGAGCCGGTTTTTTATAACCTTAGGTAAACCTTTTTTTAACTCTTCAGGGCCATCTAGGAAGTACATTGTACTGAATCCTGTCCTGTAAAATTATTCACGTTGATGCAAATATGAATAGAAAGTAATAAATAGTACTTTTTGCCCATTATTTTTGGGTATTTTTAATGAGATTTCATCCAGTTATATCAATAATAATATCGATTATAATCGTTAGTTTATTTACATGGAATCTACCGGGTACATCCTTAATAAACAGTTTAATACTAATTGTGCCCTTTGCTATTTTAGGCGGATTTATAGCTACGTTCTTATCGAAAAATAATAAAGCAGTATACGGATCATTTTTTGGAATGGTTTGGTCTTTACCCTATGTACTCTATGGAACAGTAACCAAACAAAACACTTACTTTTTATTTGTAATTTCTTTCCTGATATTTGGATATGTAGGAGGATATATTGCAAGCCTATTAAGAGTCCGTTTAAACAATGAAAAAACTGAAAATCTATAAATGCATGTGTTTCTTTCTTTCAAGATTTAATTACTTATAGGGATGATTAGATGGTTTCCAATGATGAGATTAATCTGAGACTGCGGAATAAGAGAGAGGGAAAGTCTTTAAACGGTTATTTAGTATGTAATAATTGCGGAGGATATTACGAATTACAACCTGGTGAATCCTGGAAAGATTTTGACACAGAGTGTGAATGTGGTGGGCAGTTAGTGCAAAGCGCTGATGAATCTTTGATTCGGGAATCCAATTTATCAGAAGAAGAATATGAGCATAAACGGTATGGAACAGAAATATTAATAGCTTATGTTGCATTTTTCTTTTTCTAGCCAGCATCGTTTATACTGGCCATTTATCTTATTACGAGGAACAATAAACGGGCTAGATTGCATGGAAAAATATTGCTACTCATTTCCGTATTACCTATCTTCATAATTGGTATTTCAGCACTTCTCATTTACAGGGCCTATTTCAGCCAAGCGACCATTAATCCAGCTTCAGACATATCCAGTGTTCGAAGTATGCACATGGTTGCTACCTGCTTTTTAAATTTATAAAACAGTATTAAAACGAATCAGATTAGAGTAAAATCCATAAACACAGACAATAAACCTATGATATGCCCAAATTGAGATGTATTGCTATTTTAATTAAAAAAATATATGAAACTTACGAAATGTTTATAGGGTCATTTCGCGAATTTAGTCACATAATAGCAGTGAGTATTAAATGGCGTGCTTACTCTACGAGAACCATAATGTTTAACACTCCAATCTGGTAATTGAGGAACGATTAGAGGATTTAATTCAATTAACTGTAAATCAAGGCCAGATTGTTAGGGGGAGTTTCATAAATGAAAATTGGGGAAATTGTTAAGGATTCTATTAGATATCCGTTTTCACATTGGAAGAGTTTTCTAATTTTAGGGATTATCACAACTTTAGCCGCTTCGAGATCTATTTCACAGTTATTTGGATTGAATACTGGGCTTGCTCTTTTTTTAGGCATGTTAGGCATGTTTGGACTGTTATTTGGAATATTGATAGAGGGTTACGAAATCAGAATTTTAAAGTCATCACAAGCTGGCTTTACTGAACTTCCTGACTTTGATGATTGGTTTGATATGATCATAAACGGTATCAAGGCGATTCTTGTCCGTATTATATATTTTATTCCATTATTTTTAATTATAGTCGTGAGCGCAATCTCTTTAGGTCTTTCTTCTGGCTTTTTAAGATTTAATACCCTTACGACATTTCTTGTGGTTTTATCCATGGTTGTATTATTGTATTTTTTGATAGTTTACCCAATATTATTAATGGCTTTATCAAATATGGCATTTTACGGTAAACTGGAGTCTGCATTTGAATTTCGTCAAATAATTAATAAAATTTCCAGTATTGGATGGAAGAATTTTATATTATGGTACATAGTTACTGGAATTATCTGTTTAATCATAATTTTCATTGGTGCTTTAATTGAGGCACTTTTCGTTTTAATCCAGCTTAAAATAGTGGGTGTGCTTCTGGTTTCTTTAATTGTCATCCCCTACCTAATCATTTACCTTTTCAGATCAACTGCGTTATTTTATCTATCTGATGATCCTGGGTTTTTAGAATGCCAAAACTGCGGAGGATATTACCAATTACAAGCTGGAGAATCCCCTGAAGATTTCGAAAAATGCCAGTGCGGGGGTACTCTAAAACATACCACACACATGCCATCTGATACGCAATCAGAGGGCTCAAACTTTGATGTACGCAGTTTTATAAAAAGAAAAAAGACTTTAATCCTGGTTGGAGTATTGGCTCTTATTATCATAGCAATACCTGTTATATTGCTCCAGAACACACCCCATAATTTTGTAACCACTGAAAAAACTTTAATAGGGTCTTATGATGCAAGTCAATTAGATTCATCAAGCACATTAGGTACATTTGTTGCTATACCACCCGGAACAACAAAGACTACAGTAGAATACAATTTATCATGGACACCAGCATTTGCAGGTGTTAACGGTATGATAATAACGGGATATAACACCAATGTAACTTCTCATTGGGGTGCCCCGGATAATAGGAATATAATTTACACGGAAGGAGTTACCTTCCATGATAATGACCAGGCCGATAAAAACGGAATTTTAACCATAGATAATTCCGCCATCAAGAGTATTGTAATTTCAGGAAATGGAGTTAAAGGCACAGTCAATGTTTATGCCTATAAAACAAAACTGGCAGTTTAGGAGTGTTAAATGACTTATAATTTATTTCAGCGCAGTTTAAGAATAACTTTACCATATTAAAAATAGCCCTGAATGTGAATCCGCTTAAAAAGAAGGTGATAAAATTTTTAATAAAAAATATATTTTAAATTTAGTTATAATAATTTTAGTAATAATTGGAGTAGTTTTATCAGTTTATGCATTTAATAAACCCGTAAATAACACCACTCTCCAAAATGAATCCCTAAACCAAAATGTTTCAAATTCTAGTAGCAATCTCACGAATAACAGTGTTGCATCTGACACTCCAAGTTCTAACGCTAATCAAGTGAATTCTGCCACAAAAACCAGATCCTCTACTAATCAGGATAAAGATTCTGAAGTATCTGACGATAGCAGCGCATCTACCAGCACTGAAACTTCAAGTCAAACAGATGATGAAATAGATCAAGAATATCAAAAAAGGAAAGCAATGGAACTGGCAAAAATCCAGGGTTTGCTGAGGAGTACATTAAAGAGCATTATGGTAATCAATACACATAAAAAAAGTTAGTTCCAGGAATATAGTGAATATTTTCCGGTAGGGGAGTCTTTGGTTGATAAATTTAGGTAAACCTTTTTCAGTTTTCAGGGTCAGCTAAGAAGTAATGCCTCCTTACCATAAATTTTAACTTGTTCCCCCCTCATATGCTCCAGGATTTCCGGGGATTTATTAATTGAGTGTTGTGAGAACTTTCACATCTATGACTGGTGGCCTTGTAGAACCCACCCTCATCTGGTACCCAACCAATGAAATTATTCAGTTCACGGTAGGAGTACTGAATAATCCCAGTACTCATATGGTCACCATTAGATTGATTTTTTGAAAATAAAGCATCATCATTTTTCCTCAATACTTCTTACATGCATCAGGAGTAGTACCTAGGATTTCTGTTTGATTTTTTGGAGTAATTCATTAAATGAGTTCATTTCCAATATCCCATTTTCTTCCCAGTATCTGCGATCCGCTACCAATACTTCAGCACCGTAGGTGACTTTAATTTTGTTCGCCTGGAATGTTTCTTCAAGTCCTTTATCAGATGTAATAGGTTTTTCACCAGTTAAAAAAGGATATATTTCATAAGCTACTTTATTTGCTGACTTTAAAGCATTTTCATGATTAACGAGCGTTCCTGGAAGTGTTCCAAATGTATCCAATGTTGATACTACTTTTACTCCTGTTGCGTTGAGCACTACCCTCAAATATCCATGTACTTCTTCTAAACCCGATCCTGCAGTTGTTGACACTGTTACTCCTGGTTTCCCTGCAAGTCTTAGTGTATGGTACCAATGGGCTAACCGATCCAGAAAAGTTTTCATTTGTCCTGATACTTGCATAGCATAAACTGGAGATCCCCAAATAATTAGATTAGATTCCAGCATTTTTTTCTTCAAAACCCCCATATCATCACGTTCATCGAGCGGACAGAATCCAGAACTCATACAAGACCAACAGCCTTTACATGACATTATATTCACATCTTCTGCCGTGAATAGGTCATATTTTAAATTTCCATCAATATCTTGAAGTTTGTCTAACATCATTTTTGTCAAAGTGTAAGTATTTGATTTGTTCTTTAAGGGACTGCCTATAAATCCAAATATTCTCATTATCTTTACTCTCCTTTATCGTAATTGGAATACAAGATATTCAATAAGTTTTTATCAAATTGTTTCTTCTCATGACCCAGTACTTTAAAAAATTCCTTGTTAGTATTTTCAACAATTATTAAAGCTTTGTTTAAAGTTGTGGATCCTTTTGGAGTAATGTAAAGATACTTAGCCCTTGAATCCTTCCCTTCACTCGTTCTTCCAATGAATCCCTTACCTTCTAATGTTCTAATAATTTTTGAAGTTACCATGGCATTTGTCTGAGTAAAATTCGCTAATTTAATTTGTGTAATTGGGTCGCCCTGTTTTTCAAGCCAGGCCACCCCAGATAATAAAGCAAAATGACTGTGAGTTAGATCAACATCTTTAAGATTTTTATTGATTTCACGTTGCCATAAATAAGTAATTTTCCAAAATAAAATTCCTGTCATTTCTTCAGGCGATTCTAACCATTTATAAAAGTTATTTTCCATTTTTAATTCACCAAAATATTTTTAAAGTTAGTTTTCCACTAACTTTTAAACCAATCCATTTGGTTGTAACCAGTATTTATCATATATAATGGTTATTATATATAATAATTATTATATACTATGATTATTAAATTATTGAAGAAAAAGATAATCGAAACCTTTTTTTTGAAGCATAATGTGATTTCAGGACCAATTTCCAGTTTAAAATTTGTTTATATCTCCGCAAATTGATTAAAAGTAATATGAAAATTTAATTTAAAAATAATTCAAAAAAAATAACTCCTCACTTTCCTTGAGTTCATTTAACTCCTTCTTCTTTGAAACTTCAGCACATAATCCCCTTTTTTGACTTTATAATTCACGGAACTTGTCAAGTGAATATTTTCCTGCCCGGGATTCTTTGAATTATAGGTGTTCTATATTTCAATAGATTATTCTAAGTTCATCAGGGTCAACTAGATGTATGCTTCATAAAAAACGTTTTTTTAAGTTTTTGATTTATATGTGTCTCTGATTTCCCCTGGCAATTCGGGAATAATTTGTGTGAACCATAATGGTTTTACGTTATTTAACAAAACAAGTTATGATATTTAAGTTACTTACTAACTATTTACTCCCGGCAATTTGTCTGCCAAAGCAGTATTCTCCAGTTTCAGAACTATTAGAGCAGATAATATTCCTATTAACGCACCAAAGGCAACATCTAAAGGATAATGAACACCAACGTATATCCGGGAAAACCCTACAACTCCTGCAAAAGCTAATAACGGATAAATCAAACCATAACTTTTTCCTCTGAAATTAAATTTGTATTTCAGCCCTATTACCACAGCAGCTGCAAATGATGATGCAGTGTGGCCAGAAGGGAAAGAATAAGATCCATTTTCATAAACTAAAAGATCAACATTAGGCAGAGTCAGGAAAGGTCTAGGTTCAGCTATTATAAATTTCAATGAATAGACGATAGCATTACTAACAAATAGAGCAACCAATCCTAGTACAGCTACCTTCTTCCCTTTCACACCACCGAAGACAAATAACAACCCGCAAATAACAACCCAAGCTATGATACTTCCAAAATTAGTGATTAATGGCATTATAAAATCAAATACAATGTTATCCATCCCACCATTAATCATGTAGAAAAGATTTACATTTTGATTGAGTATTCCAGCTAATAAAACGTCATGCATGAGATATACTCCAATTATTGATTATTTGATAATCAAACCATATTCTAAATCGGTTTTTTGTTAAATTTCTGTGGATTATATCCACCTAACTGTCTTTATAATTCCTGGAAATTATCATGAACCTAAAATTATCATGAAAACTGAACTAACCCTGAACCTAAAATTTATCTGGGATCCTGAACTTAAACACGGGATCTGAAAATTATCCTGGAAACAATCCAGTAACATGAAATTTATCCCTAGAATAGACTCACTCCAAGTTGTCACAGTCATTATCCGATTGGTAGGAAGATCCGGATTAAAATTCCTTTAAATATCTCTGTTTAATTTCATCAAATTCTTCCTGACTGAGAGCCCCAATATCCAGTAGTTCTTTAGCCTCTTTTAATTTCTCCCCCAAACTTTGTTCAGGGGGTTTTTCTTGAGTTTTAATCTCCTGAATATGAGAATTCAACTCATCCACAAACTGTTTTAACAGGTCTCTCTCAGCAACGTTTATACTAATTTTTTTAGAAATTGTGGAAGTTTCAATGTATAATTTGGGCCACCTGGACAGAGTAAACCCTTTATCGTAACGAACACTTAATATATCAGTGTATTTAATTAATTCACTATTTGAATCATTTGAAAATGGATTGTTGCTTCTTAATTTAATGCAAACTCCTTTATCTTTTAATATAACAGTCCCGTATTTCGAATTATCATTACAGGGCAAGCTAGTAGTTTGTTCTTTGGGTTCAGTCATTTTTCTTCCCTAGATAATTGTGAAGTTACTCGAATTTGTGAGTTATTGAATAATTCTTGCAATTTTCTATTATTAAAATTTTGGAAGATTAAAGAAAATAGGAATTATAAATGATCAAATCATTAGGTTGTGATTAGTTGATTATTCAAATTTATTTATTATATCCTCATTTTTTTTAGAAAAATAAGATAGTAATTGAGAAAAAAATGTAAAATATAATTTTACAGCTTCCTTAGAGTTTTACAGTTCCCCTAAATTGGGAATAATACTAAGATTGTTCTCAATCATGGGAAATGATCCCTAAATTATCCTTAAAAAAACAATGGCCTGTTAAATCCTGAAAAAACAATGGCCTGTTAAAAAAATTAAATCAATGAGAATACAATTTTTTGGGTTTTTTAATTAAACGATTTTTAAGGTTGTGTTTAGCTATTATATCCTGTTTTTCTTGAGTTTCTTTAGTGTTAACAAAGGTTTTGGTATTATTTAAGCTACCTTTAGATTTGTAACGGCCAGTGTACACTGATTTGACATAACGTTTCTCATCATCACTCATTAACAATCCCCCCTCTGTTATTATAATATCTCTTCAAGTTAGTTATATTTGTTCCGAATATTTTCTAAAAGTCTTCATTTAACTATTTTCCCCCAGGAACTGGTATCCAAGAACTCGTTCCCCATAAATACTCCCCTATTTTATGGAAACAGTTTTTTAAGACGGAAACAGTTTTTTCCACCCACCAGTTCCTTTTTAGTACTCCACATAAGATTATCCTTTTTCCAGGCATTATTCTCCATTAATTACCATAGGTCTGGGAGTTGTTTATGTACATCTGACTGACATAGTTCATGGCTGTTTCATTACCGGTTTTGAAGTTCTCGTTTAACAATCCAGCATTATACATGTCCTGTAATTGAGTAGCGTTTCTTAATTCAAAGGCCCTGTATGGATTGGTGAAATATGGGGATAGTAATCCGGTGAATGTGTATATGTAGGCTGGGATTATTCCATAGGTTTTTGTTAATATCTGGAAGTACAATGGGAACCCTTCTCCTGGAGTTATCACTGGATTTCCCTGCCTCACTGTTCCCTTGAAGAACATGGGGAGTGGACCCTCTTGCCCGTGTGCTTCTGCAAGTTGGTTGACGTGAGCCATCATGTCATCATAGCTAGTGTAAACATGTCCATCAGACATGTACCAGTACCTATCATCTGGAACACCAAATAATGCAATTTTAAATGAGTCTAAAAAGTTTACCTGACTCATATTAATGGAACCCATACCCTGCCTGTCAATAAAAGCTACTTCAATTATATACACGTTTCCTTCCTGATAACTACGATAATTGGAACCACCATAAAGTTGCAGGACCATTGCACATTTAGATCCAGTTGCTTCTGCTTCCTGAGCTAGAAGAACTGAGTGAGGATGGCCAGGATACATATCCGGATTTAACAATTTAACAAATGCTAATCTTCCCATGGGCTCTATGGGACCATTTGAAACCACAACGTAAGAGTAACCAACAATAACAACCAGAATGGCTATCGCAACTAAAGACCATCTCATTTTTTCACCATAAAAATAAATTAACTTTAAACTTATTTTCTAAAATTCAAATTCCTACAATTAAAATAGCATAATACCTTTATTTACATTTTAAAGTGTTAAAAATTGTATTAATGAACTTATAAGCCATATTATAATTCATCAAATTAAATTATTTCAATTTTTCACTAGGATTTATACTATAACCACTATACATTGCTTAAAAACCATAAACGCCTTTTTTTGTAAAACTCACAATTGAAACCTGAGTAAATTTTCAGTTTAATTATACATAACAATAGATATAAATATATTTAAGTAATTATTCCCGATTTACACCCAATTGTTTAAAATTAATTACTGTATTCAAGTTTCTTATTCCCCCAATACTGACATTTCCAACCCAACACTGACATTTCTAATAAAATAAACCAAAGGATTTCTAAATGAACAAGAAAAAATATTTTAGACAGATTATCCCACCTTAAAATATATGTTGCCAAAGATTAGTTCCATTGGATTAGTGATCCTTATTTTTAGTGTTGTGGCTGTTTCAGGATGCCTCTCAAATGATCCACTGGATAATGTATATAAAACCGAATCTACTGGTATAAAACATTTTGAGAGTGAAGGCATATCTTTTAATTCTTCTATCAATTGGTCTTTTTATAAAATGGAAAATGAAACATCAGGGGATTACTTGTTTTCCATAAGTAAAGGAACCGATGAAAATATGGACTTTATTCATTTCTACGAAGGTGCCTATAATCGTACTTTATCCGAATACATTAGTTCGGAAAAGAAGGAAATTCCACTCAGGAACTGGACCATAACATCCGAAAAAGAACTTACTGTAGATGGTCTTCCAGCGTATCAAATTTCAGCACTTAATCAAGAAAATAATCCACTGATAAAAACATGGTTAATTAAAGATGGAACCATGTACACGATTTATGCTGTCCCGGGTTCCGGTAAAAATCTTACCAGCATTGAAAAAGATCTTGAAATTGTAACCAGCACTTTCCATGTACTATGAATTGATTATTACCTTTCTTTCAAGGTTAAAAATGGTTGATTGAACTGGGATGATTTTAAAAAAAGATATTAACCCATATATTAATATGATTCTCCTTAATGATTCTTATCACTCTTTTTAGGCCCCATATCTCTTTTTAAGCCACTAAATATGAGATTTGAAACAACTCTCAAATGAAGAGATACCCTACGATTTTCATTTTATACTTCTTTTAAATTCCAGCCCAAAAAACCATTAACGAATATATAAAAAATCTAATACTAATGTTGATTAGAAAATACGGTGATTAGATTATATCATCATCTTAAAACATACTAATATCGTAAATAGATGATATGGTGCATAAAAATGGATACAACACCAAAAACCAACAAAAAATGCTGAAACAGGAATGATAGCTCTAGTTACCCTCATTCTGGTAGCTGCAGTTGCAAACCTGAATTTATCCGTGGCTAACGTGGCACTTCCTTCCATAGGTTTTGCTTTTAATGCTTCACAGGTTCAGATTAATCTGGTGGCAGTAGGTTACTCCCTGGGCCTGGCTGCTTCAGTTTTATGGTTCGGTGCCTTGGGTGATCACCACGGCCGAAAACTGATGCTAATAATAGGTACCCTGCTGGCCATACCATCATCTTTAATTGCTGGTTTTGCACCATCTGTTGAGATCCTGATTGCTGCCCGTATCCTTGGAGGTTTAGCTGCAGGAATGGCTTATCCAACAACTTTAGCACTCATAGCTGCTTTGTGGTCCGGAACAAAAAGAACAAAATCCATCGCCTTATGGTCGGCTATAGGTGCTGCCATTGCCGCCCTTGGACCTTTACTCTCCGGATATTTATTAACATTTGCTGATTGGGGTTCTGTATTTCGAATTACACTACCCCTCGCTGTGGTAGCCCTGATCATGGCGATTAAGTTCATTCCAAATCACATTAACGAGACAAAGGCCCGTGTTGATAATGTTGGAGGAATACTGTCTCTTGTTGTTCTGGGAACATTGATTCTGGCCATTAACTTCGCCCCAGTACCTAACTCCGGAAGTCTGATACTTAGTTTCCTAATCATCGCTGCTGCTTCAGGAATCTTATTTATAAAACGCCAGCTCAGTGTAGAAAATCCCCTCTATGATCTTAAAGTTGCTAGGCGCAGCATCTTCTGGGTAGCAGCAAGTGCGGGGATAATAGTTTTCGGGGCTTTAATGGGTGCTATGTACATTGGTCAGCAGTTTTTACAGAACGTTCTGGGCTATTCCACTCTGGATTCTGGACTTGCGATTTTACCGGCAGCATTGCTCATGATCATTGTAGCACCACAATCTGCCAAACTGGTTGAGTCCCGTGGATCCAGATTTACACTCCTTGCCGGTTATGTGTTCTGTTTACTGGGATTTTTGACCATGCTAATTTTATGGCAGGATCACATCCCCTACTGGAAAGTGGGGTTGGCTTATGCTTTTGTTGGAATTGGGGTGGGATTAGCCGGAACTCCGGCTTCCCATTCCCTCACTGGTTCTGTTCCCGTGAAAAGGGTGGGTATGGCCTCGGGAACCGCAGACCTGCAGCGTGATTTTGGTGGTGCAATAATGACTTCCATATTTGGAGCGCTACTTACAGCCGGTTATGCCCGATCAATTGCCTCACAAATTGACAATTTACCCGCCTCTGCCCAAGAGCAAATAACCACCAGCATAGAAGTGACACTTCAAAAATCATTCTCCAGTGCTGCAGCCCTGGCACAGCAGAATCCACAATATTCCAGCCAGATCATCACTGCTGCAAAATATTCATTTTTAGCAGGAGATCACTGGGCCTACTTTGCAGGGATGATTGCCATCCTAATTGGAGCGGCCATAGTATTCTTCAAGTTTCCAAAAAAAGAGGAAGAGGAAAAATTACTCACCCAGTACCAGGAAGCTGACACTGAAAACTAAAATAAACATAACTCTAATCCAATTACATTATTTCCATAACTTTAATCCAATTAAATTCTTTCTTTGTAATTCAACTCGTTAAAAGTAATCCTAAATACAGTTCCATTAGAGCTTTCAACCCGTATATCCCCATCTAATTGTTCAGTTAAACTTTTGACTAACTGAAGACCGAGTGTTTTTGGGTTTTGAATATCAATATTCTCAGGTAAGCCTATTCCATTATCTGCAACTGTGAGCTCCATTTGTTCCGGGAGGGATTTTAGTTGGATGGATACTGTTCCTTCACCTTGGGGAAAGGCGTATTTTACACTGTTGGTCACCAGCTCATTGATGATGAGCCCCAATGGTATGGCAGTGTCAATACTTAAATTAACATCCTCAATATCTATGTCTGATCCAATATCTCCGGTGGTGATCTCGTAGGAATAGAAGATACCAGAAACAAGCCTCTCCAAATACTCTTTGAAGTTGATGTTGGAGAAATTGGATGATTGATATAATTTCTCGTGGATCATGGCCATGCTCTTCACTCGACCCTGACTATCCTTCAAAACACCTATAGTTTCATCCAAATCCTCATACTGTATCTGCAGATTCAGTAAACTGGAGAGAATCTGCATATTATTCTTAACACGATGATGGATTTCCCGGAGCAGTACCTCTTTTTCTTCCAAAGATTTTTTTATTTTTTCTTCTGCCTTTTTACGAGAGGTAATATCTTCAAATACCGTTGCAAATGTTCCTTTTGATGGTGAAAAGACTGATATGTTAAAGTGTTTATCCATTGGTTCAAAGTAGGTTTCAAAGTGAGCTGGATTTCCTGTTTCAGCCACTTCTGAGTAAACTTCAACATAGGGTGCTTTTCCAGCTCCATAAATCTCTGATGCTTTTTTCCCCAGGATTTCTTTCTTTTTAATTCCCAAGATTTTTTCATATGCATTGTTGACATCTATTATTTCATAATCTACTGGAATATTTGCATCATCATAAAGTACTTCATGAACAGCTAATCCTTCGTTCATGGAAGAATAAAGTTTCCTGTAACGTTTTTCACTATTAATAAGACATTGTTCTGTCTCTTTTCTTTCAGTGATATCTCGGACAGTGATAAGAATAACTTCATCCCCTCCAATTTCAATTAATTCTGAATTTAGGAGGGCATGATAAATCCTTTCGCCTTTTCTTTTAAGTGTAACTTCATAATCCCGAACCTTACCCGATTCTTGTAATTCTTCTAATAAAAGTTCATAGTCTTCAGGTGTGACAAAGGAAGTTTTAAAATTTGTATTTTTCAATTCTTCAGGAGCATAGCCAGTTATATCCTGCATAACTTTATTGACGTCAAGAATTTTACCATTTAAACTGGTAATACCAATTCCCACCGGAACGCTGCTAAATAAATGACTGTATTTTTGTTCACTATCTAAAAGGGCTTTTTCTGACTTTTTACGTTCACTTATGTCTCTTATGATTGATGTGAAGTATATTTTTTCATCTGCTTCCCATTTGGTCAGGGACATTTCAAGGGGAAATTCATGGCCCTCCTTATTAAGTCCAAATGTTTCTATGGTTCGTCCTGCTAGACGGTGTTCTCCTGTTGACTGGTATTTTTTAATACCTTTCATGAAATTTTCCCGGTATCTTTCTGGCATTAACAGGGTAATTTCTCTGTTTTTTAATTCATCCTCAGAATAACCGAACATTTCAAGCAGGCTTTTGTTGAAATATAAAATTTTACCAGGGGCATCCGTGGTTATTATTCCATCGACATTGTATTCAGCCAAAGCACGGATACGTAGAACGTTTTTTTCCAGTTTTTTTTGGATGCTTTTAAGATCTGTAATGTCTGTGGCCGATGCTAGCCACTTTTGGGTACCGGAAAGAGCAGTAACTGCGATATACGCCACCCTTTGTTCTCCATTTTTTTTAATAAAAACTGTTTCATATTTCTGGGGTGCATAGTCAGGATCTTTTATTCTCTGCTGGTGATACTCCATCATCTTTTTCCGGTAGTCTGGATGGGCAATTTGCATCCATTTCATTTTACCTTCCACCTCTTCACGGGAATAACCACTGAGTCGTTCCCATTCAGAGTTAAACATGAGGATGGTGCCATCGTTTGTGAAAGTCAAAAGAGCAATTCCACTATTTTCAAATATGGCCCTGTAACTCCTTTCACTCTCTTTCAATGCTTCTTCTGCCAGCTTACGACTAGTTACGTCCCTTGCAATACCCTGAATTAGATGGTTTCCCCCGGGAAAGCTGAGTAGAGAACTCTTGGTTTCTACATAAATCGAACTACCGTCTTTTTTCTGGAGCTTATACTCAGAGACTTCCTTTTGATAACCAATATTTTTGATCTGGTTAATGTTCTTGAATGCTTGTGGGATTTGTTGGGGAGATAACAGGGAAGCAAAACTCAAGTTTTCCAGTTCATCTTTCCTGTAACCGAGCATCGAAAGAGCAACAGGGTTGGCATCAACAAAATTCCCCTGGAAATCATGGATGTAGATTGCATCAATGGATTTATCAAAGATTGATTTATATCGTTCTTCACTTTCAAGTAATGCCATTTCAGTCTTTTTACGTTCGGTGATATCCAGAAGAGAGGATACACTCTTTTTAGTGCCGGGTATCATGTCAACATCTAAATGGATGTTTTTAATATTACCCTGCTTATCAATGAACCTGAAATCATAATTTACTGAGGCAGAAGCAGGATCATTCCTGCGAAGACGATGATATTCTTCCATTTTTTCAAGATCATCCTTCACCACAAAATCAGTCCAGCTTTTTTTACCCTCTAATTCTTCCCTGGTGTAGCCACTGAGCTTTTCAAA
Organism: Methanobacterium formicicum DSM 3637; assembly: GCF_000302455.1. Lineage (NCBI taxonomy): Archaea > Methanobacteriati > Methanobacteriota > Methanobacteria > Methanobacteriales > Methanobacteriaceae > Methanobacterium > Methanobacterium formicicum. Next base: position 39,920 of record NZ_AMPO01000013.1, on the reverse strand, counting down.
TTTTGCATTGACCAGTGAAATAGTTGTATCTTCCTCGAGGATAACTGTTGCAGTTCCAGTGTGCTCAAAAATTGTTCTGTAATATGCTTCTGACTCTTTAAATTCTCTTTCCATCTGATTTTTGTAAATTGCCAGGTCAATAGCATATTTAAGTCCACTTACATCATAGGGCTTGATTATGTACCCCTGTGGTTCTGTGAACTTGGCTCTTTCAATTGTATTTTCTTCAGAATGAGCAGTTAAATAGATGAGAGGTATATTAAAGTCTTTAATCATAGCTGCAGCTTCGACTCCATCAATATCGCCCTTTAAAACTATGTCCATCAAAATAAGATCGGGCATGATTTCTAAAGCTTTCTCTACCGCTTCTTCACCACTGGTAGCAACATAAGGAACTTCATAACCAAAGGATTCCAATGTATGCTTAATATCCATGGCTTCTATGCTTTCATCTTCTACCAGAAGAATTTTCTCATCCACCATTGGAATGACCCATAATATAATATATAATTAATACTATTTGTGTGTATGGAAACAAAAAATACTCTTAAAAATGCACTCTCAAATTAAAAAACACTTTATTTTACCGATCACTCCTCATCCATTGAGATAAATAGTTTGTTTAAGAATTTACTGCAGGAATAAGAGATATTTTACGTAGATATGTTATTTAATTAATCTTATTTTTCACATATAATTATCCAAATTTGAGTGCAAAGACCAAAGAAAATAACAGTTTTCCAGTGAAATACTAAACCCTTCGCCCTTAGTAAATTTTATTAACTCATGAAGATCAATGTCAAACACTAAAATCATAATATTGAATAAGATCAGTATTGAATTTAATAGATTAAATGATTGGTGTTTTAACAGATTAAGTGATTTAGCGTTAATAGATTAGTGACGGGCATACAATTGATTACTAAAGACTTAAAAATGAAAAAATGGACCACAACCAGTGGTTGCACAGTTTATCAGGTCACCGAAGGTAGATCCAATAGTTATCTAGTTTTGGATGATGATATCTCAATTTTAATAGACACCGGACTGGAAAACTCAAAAAATGAACTCATGAAAAAACTGGACCACCTTTTAGGTGAAAGGAACTTATCATATCTCATTTTAACCCACACCCATTTTGATCATGTTGGAAATGCCACCAGGATAAAAAAGGAGTATAAAGCCAGAATAATCGTTCAAAAAAGCGAATCAGAGAATTTAAAGCGCGGAAATACACCAATTCTACATGGAACCAATCCAATTACTGGCATTCTGGTGAAGATTGGAAGAAAAATTAAGCAATTCAATGAGTACCCTGCAGTTAAACCGGATTATTTAGTGGGTGAAAAGCACCATTTAACACCCCATTGTTATCTTATTCATACTCCAGGTCATTCTAAAGGTTCAATGAGTTTAATAATTGATGATGAAGTGGCTTTAGTTGGTGATGCCATGGTGGGAATATTCTGGTGGTCGGTTTTCCCTGCTTTTGCCGATGACGTGCCTTCCATGATCATAAGCTGGAACAAACTCCTTGAAACCAGCTGTAATATATTTTTACCTGGCCATGGCACTCCCAACAGCAGGAAATTACTGAAAAAACAGTACCAGAAACACAGGTAACTGTTGAAAAATAGGATAACTCTATTGACAATAAGTATAACACTTTTGAAAATAGGAAACCTTTTTTAAAATAGCATAACCTTGTTAAATAGAATAAATCTTATTCAAGCAGGTTACAATTTAGCAATTCTAAATAATAATTTGTAAAAATCTTCTGGAAGGTCAGCCATTGGCACGTGTGAAGATGGTAACTCAAAATAGGTCCACCTTCCTCCTGCAGTATCTATTTTTTCCGTAGCAAGATGAGAAATATCCGCAAACTCACTCTTTGTACAGCGTATATAAATTTTTTCAATCCGGAAAATCGTTTCTGGATTGTACTGCAGTTTTTCCACGTAAGGTGGATTTGGATCAGGCAGGACTGCAGAGTCCTCCTGCGAATATGCTAAATTCAGGATATCCATCAGGGATTGTCCAGGATCGGGCAAAGCAGAATCAAGATAAACTAAGCTATGAATTCTCTCGGGCATCCGGTCTGCAACGCCGGTAATGACGAATCCACCATAACTATGTCCCACCAGAATAATATCCTGCAAGTTGTTCTCAATAATCAGCTCGCATATCTGCTGGATGTGATCAGTTAAGTTGCTGGTAAATTCATCACCCAGTGTCGGTGCAAAAACACAGCCACCTGCTGCTTCAATGGCATTAACTGTCCCATCCCAGTACCTGGCCCCCATAAAACCGTCATCTGTGGAAATTTTCTGCCCAGATAGCTTGTTCCAGGTCTTTGTTGACATGTTGCCACCGTGAACAAGAACATAAGTTTTCATTTTAAACCCCCTGAATACTCCAATGGATACCCTGACTCCAAGGTATGCCCTTTAATAATTCCTTTAATAATTCTGAATGTATATTATATCATTCTTTTTATAAAAAAATATTCTATGGCCCGGACTAATCGAACTGAAAAGATTTCACAAGTTAGAACGGTTGGACAAAAACAAAAATATACTTAATATAATATTCTGAGAATAATTAGTAGAATGAATGATGCTAAATGAAGATTTAAATGAAGATGTTTAAATCATTTAGTAACGACACTAATAATAAATTGTTCTCAAATTACAGGAGTTAAAATGGCTGATTGGAAAATTATAGGATTAAGTGAACTCATTAACTCAGTATTAACCATTATCTTAATTTTAATCTTCTTTCCTATTTCCTTTTTAGGTCCATTAATTGGGGGATTTTTAGCCTCCTACTTTAGTCGAGGATATGAAAATTACGATAAAATGGATTTAAAGGATGGAACGGTTGTTGGAATAATTTCAGGAATTATAGGTGGCCTTCTAATCACACTAATATTGATTATGGGCTTTGAAGCCATTAGCACCATTATAAATTTAATATCTCTCCAAATTGGAATAATGCCCGGGGCTAATACTGTAGTGGCAGCGTACATTATCTGCCAGCTATCTATAATAATAATAAGCGTGATTCTGGGGGCCATAGGTGGATTAATTGGAATGAAGGTTAAGATGAATATTAAAAAGTGATTTTTGGAATAAAGGCTAAAATGGAGATTAAAAAGTGATTTTTGGAATAAAGGCTAAAATGGAGATTAAATAGTGCTTTTTTCGAATAAAAGTTAAATAAAGATTAAAGTGATTTTTGGAATGAAAGTTAAAATGAAGTAAATAATGATTTTTACAAACTTAAATTACCATGATATTTTTTTTAAACTACAATTGAGAGGATAATATGCAAGTAAGCGGAGATGTATTCCTTAACAGTGATGCTTTTCTATTTGTAATCTTTCTAATCCTGCTGCTTCAGCTTAGAGAGAGGAAGGTTTCCATGGCTCGGCTCATTATAATGCCAATTATAATGACTATCGCATCCTTGCCATTCTTTTTTGCTGAAGCAAGTATGGGATGGTTTCCACTACTTCTGGTAATCATTGGCCTGGTGGTGGGCTTGATACTGGGAGTGTTTCTGGGCTCTTTAATGGAAGTAAAGCTCCGGGAAGAAGATGGGAAAATTGTGATGAAAGGCTCAATTCTGGTGGTTATCATCTGGGGGATCGTAATTACCCTCAAGGTTTTGGGCAAAAACTATCTCAACGCAAACCACGTCCTGAGCCTGGATCTTTTAACCTCAATATTCCTGGCCATTACCCTTGGAACCATGATCAGCCGCCGTATAATCATATACCGGCAATACCATCACAAGAAAAAATTACATTCACAATCAACATAAAAGGTGCATTAATAGTTTTGAAACGGTTTTTTTTAAATTAAATTGTGGGAATTTTCAAATTAAAGTGAAAAAGAGATAGTTGATATGAAACCTGAATACAGTAAAACAAAAAGTCCAGAATACAGTAAAACAGAAAGAGTTCACTTGACAGAGGAAAAAGAAACACTTCTTATCACTCTTTATGCAAAAGCTCTGGACAAACGTTCTGAAAAACCAGTTCTCAGTGACCAGAAAGCTGATGAAATGGTAAAAGCAATAGATTATGATTTCGAGAAACTGATTCCCCCTGAAGATTTAAATAGTGCCAATCTTGTGGTTATCCGAGCCAAACAGATAGATGCCTGGCTTGAAGAGTTTCTTAAGACACATCCGGATGTAGTAGTGCTTAATCTTGGTTGTGGCTTAGATACCCTGGTATCCAGAATAAATCCCTCTGCAGATGTTAGCTGGTTTGATGTGGATTACCCCGAAGTTATAAACCTAAGAAAAAAGTTCTATTTAAACCAAAAAAACTACCAGATGGTGGAATCTTCATTAACTGAATTAAGATGGTTGGAAGAAATTCCAGACAATAAACCGGTAATGGTAGTTGCAGAAGGTGTGCTGGAATACCTTACCGAAGATGAAGTGAAAATATTGCTCAACAGACTCACCGATCATTTCTCCCATGGTCAAATTATATTTGATGTTATGAACTCATTTGCCATTGAATCCAGCCAAAAGAGTCTTAAAAAGACAACCGGGGCAGAACATAAATGGGCTGTTGATGACATTCAAAAAGTGGATGTAATGGATTCAAAGCTTAAAAGAATCTCCAGTTTGTCGATTATGGGATCGAAATATATACATAAACTTCCATTAAAATACCGTTTGATTTATAAAATCATGCACCTAATTCCAAATTTTAGGAACATGATACGTTTGTTACGCTATAACTTCTAATTATTAGATTCATCAAATGTAAAATTCTCGTAATATAAACACTGCCCGTTTTCATGTATTAATTTTGATTCTGATTACTTTCCCTTATTCCTCGACCATAAAGGTTAGATAAAGGCGATGCTGTGAGGCCATGGGCAAAAACACTCAAAAGTACGGTGATAAAAACTACTGAAATGAAGGTATCTTCACCTGGAAATGATCCCAGTTCAGATATGGCTAAAAGGGCCAGTACCACAGAGGCCAGGCCCCTTGGACCAAACCATCCCATGAATAGTACTGTATTCCATCTTAATTTAGTGCCAATCAGGGATATTGCCACCGGTAACATTCGGATAATGGTTAGACTTAAGATGGCATAGAGCAATATCTGCCAGGTCAGGTGAAAGAGGAGTGGAACTACCACTATTCCCAGGAGGAAAAAAACCATCAAGTTTAATAATTGTCCTTCTGCCTCGGAAAAATCCATTAATATATTTCCAGCATCTTTAACAACGTATCCTAAGGCTAAACCCCCTATAAAAGCAGCAATAAAGCCACTTCCACCAATTTCATCAGCTATGATAAAGGTGAGAATTGCCAGTGCTAAAAATGCTATTCTCTGGTAGACTGGAGTGATCCATCCTTTATCCCGTGCTTTTAAAACCAATCCACCGCCAATAAGACCCACACCCAGACCTACTAAAATTCCAAAGCCTATCTGTTCAAGTGCAACCTCAATAAAGTATCCCATTGGCTTGAAAACCTCCGAAGCTAAACCAATAGCTATGAAGACCAAAAGGAAGGGAACTGACCCTCCATCATTTAATCCACTTTCAATTTCCAAAGTCTTCCTTATTCTTTCGGGTATGTTCTTATTTTTAACCACTATCTGCCCTAAAGCAGCATCGGTTGGTGCCAGAGCTGCTCCTATAATCCCTGCCAACCACCATGGTAAATTCGGGAACAGTAACGCGGCTACTAAAACTCCAAAAATAATGGTAAGTGGTAAGCTTACAATGAGCAGTCTGGTGCTCAGGTTATTTTTAAGTGCCTTTAATCCCACACGGGATGCATCAGAAAAAAGAACAATTACCAGAGCTATTTCTGCTATTAAAAAGATTATGGTAGAGTAGGGTGGTTCTGTGACATCCACGTATCCAGTGACCAGCCAGCCCATGAACATCCCAGCAACGATGAATATCATCTGGAAACTAATTGGCATTTTATCGATTTTGAAGGATAACAGAGACACAATTAAAATCATTATAAAAAAGAATAACAGCTCAACCAACTAAAATCACCACCCCTACTGATAACTCCATTATTTTAATTTTATTCTATTCTCATCCCCATATTAAATTACCTTTCAGACTCAGGGTAACTGAAATTTGATTGATGATAGATGAACTGGAATTTATGTGGAGGATATGTGAATTGATAATTATACTGTGAATTACATAAATAAAAGTGGATTTCATAAAATTCTTGTGGGAAAAATAAATATATCTGGGAAAAATGGAGGTTATATCATGCCTGATTTAGGACCATTAGGACGTGGAGGGGCTAGAAGAAGAACCAGGAGAAGAATGACCGCTGTAAACTCCGCTGCCAACCAAGAGGATAATGAAGAGCAGAACTATGCCGAATCCGGGGTGCGTGATGACAGTTCCCCAACCATTGATACTGCCGAAAAATTAGAAAAATTAGCTAAACTCCTGATAGACAAAGGTGTTATAACCCAATCAGAGTATGACCTGTTATTTGGATAGAAATTTGCAAATTGGACAGAAACAGTAACACTGGAATACAAAATCTAAAAAGTAATAGGGGAGGAGTTCAGGTGAAACAGGATCATTGAACTCCATTAATTCATTTTTATTTATCTTTTTCTTGTTTTTCCTCTTCATCACCTTCACTTATCATTAGTAAGGCTAGCCAGCGGGTTTCATCGAAGTTTTCCAGGTATTTTATGACGACCAAGGTTAAAGGCACTCCAATTAAGAAGCCAGTGGGCCCTATAATCCATCCCCATACAAATAATGAGACGAATACCACAAAAACAGACATTTGAAGTCCTTTTCCAGTTAATCTGGGGAATATGTAACTTTCTGCTACTGTGTTAATAATTATGAAGAATAATCCCATGATTACAGCTCCCCAAATACCATATTTGGCCCAGGCAACTAACACTGGAGGGATAGCAGCTATTATTATCCCCAGGTAGGGGATAAATCCCAGTGCAAATGTTAATAATCCCCATAAAACTGCAAAGTTAATGTCAAAGACGAAAAGAATTGCTGAAACACCCACCCCATATAAAAAGTTCACTTTAGCTCTGATTATGAAGTAGTGGATGTTGGCATCTACCAGATCCATTATCCGACTTAAAACAGAGCTATCCTCTCCAAATCCTTTAACCAACCTGACTTTTATTTGGGGGAGTTCATAGACCAGGAATATAACTGCAAAGAGCATGAAAATTCCAAGGCCAACAAGTCCGGTAATATCGGATATGGGGATATGGGTGGCCAGGAATTTTATTATTTCATTCCCATACTGTGCCAGAATCCCGCCTGAGTTTATGGTTAAATCGGGCAGTTCTTTTATTAATTGTGCCAATGAAACAGCCAGGAACCATATTATCCCCACTCCCAGGGCAAAAATAGCAGCCAAAGTTAAAATAACTGACTGATTATAAGAAAGGCCTTTTTTCTTCAGCCACATCAGGAAAGGATAAATTATTATGCTGATAAATATTGAAAGGAGTACTGGACCTAAAATCTCGGAACTGTATTTCATTCCAATGACCACAATGAACAAAATGGCTATGATACTAATTTGTCTCATAAATGAGGGTATTTTATAATCGTTCACATCTATCATCTTCCTCTTACTTTTAAGATTCTTTAATGACACTAAAAGCCCTAAAAATATACTTCAACCCCTTTTTCCAAATACAATTATAATCTAGGATAAACTCAAGATATTTACACTCATTCACAATACAATAATAATCTAGGATAAACTCAGATATTTTTAATCATTTCCCAATACGATTATAATCCAGGTTACACAGACAGTTGTACTCTTTTTCCCTCAAATTCTACAGAGTGCACGGAATAAATGCTGATATAATTTTATATATTCCCCTATTTTATTTATTTCCATTCTTACCTTAGCATTCGATTAATTTTAATTAATTAATGGAAATATCAATGCAAATAAAACTCCCAGTGCTTTAACATTCCCCATTGATCGCACATTTTCATTCAATTTGAAAAAAATAGAATTGGTGGATGAAAAATAAAAAAATACAGTTTTGATGGCTCAGATTACTGAAATTATTTTCCTTGCATTACTGTTACAAGGCCACCAATGATTAAGAATATCGCTGCTAACCATGCATAGATGTATATGAACGCTGGTAGTAAGATGATAATGATGGCGATAATGATTCCCAGCACTAACATTGCGCCCCCACTCATTTGTACAGTTTCCATGATTTCACCCCCATTTAATTTGGTCCATGAACATGACCCCATCCTCAATGAATATTAACCTATAATAAATATCAACCTCTGACATACAAAGATAATTTCATGGACTTAAAAACCCATATTTATGAGTTTTAGGGTTTCAATCCTTTTTTATCCACTAATTTAATCCTGTAACTCATTGTAATTTATCAGATTATTCCTCAGATTATTCCTCAGATTATTTTTCGCTTTTAACTATTATTTTATCACCAATGGCCACTACCATGTGCAGAGGGACTATAACATCATTTTTAGAACCTCTCAGACTATCTAAAATACCTCCATTTCCCCCTACTATGAATGCTTCTAAGGTTTTACTTTCAAAGTTCGCTTCCACATCTGTAACTTTGCCAATTACCATTGCGTTGATGTCTACCACTTCTTTACCGAGCATTTCTTCTTTTATTCTCATATCAGTCACCTCTTTATCAATTCAATTTTTTTTAAGGTCATCCAGATCACTGGATACCTCTAAGAATCTTCTTTCAAGCTCATCATTAAGATAAGTTTTAGTAGCCAGTTCCAATGTTTTGGTTAATTTGTGCATTTCTTCATTGACAAATTGTCTGATTTCAAGGGATAAATCTTTTGATAGATTTTTATCTGATTTTGATGCATTATCAATCTTTAAAAAATAATTAGACAGGTCATCATCCATTTTGGCATTATTGCCCTCTGAACTCTTTTCAATGATAGGAACATCATCTTTCTCAGTTACCAAAGGTATAAAAAATTCATCAGACACATTTTTAAATGTTTTTGAGTGTTTACTATCCTCATGTGAACTTTTTTTTAATTTTTTAGAAGCAGTTCTTCCTGATAATTCAGATAATTCTTCAGTTAACTTAGGAACATCTTCAGTTAACTTAGGGGTGTCTTCAGTTAACTTAGATGCATTTTCAGTTAACTTATTGTCTTGTTCCAATATAACTGCAGTTGCAGTTGCAGTTACAATTGTGACACTGCCCTGTAACCCACCCATGGATACAAAATCGATTAAAACTTCAACCACCCCATTAGCTCCCATTGATTCTGCATTTTCTAACATTCGAGACAGTGCCATCTTTTTAGCGGACCCTAAATTAAAGTTATCCAGCTGAGCAGGTTCGATGATCTTCACAATCTTTGAAAGCCGCCCCTCAGTCTCATTTTCTTCAGCTATGGCCTCTCCAACAACCAAGCCCAGATATTCCTTTATTTTTCCACCATTTACATCGGGAACTGATACTAATGGAATGTCTAATTCATTTAAAAAAAGTTCATCTGGCTGTTTGGTGGTTTTATCCCCTTCAACTCCTGCGGTTGCCTGGATTATTTCAGAAGGAGTCCTCAACAGTACCCTCATAATCCTGGAAGCTATGCCCGGGACCACCACTAAAAGAAGATGGTTGACGAATATGGGGAATGCTGCTTGAATAGTCAAAATTAATGCAATTATGGTTATTAAACTAAGAGTAACTGGTTCTTTGGGGAAAATCCAGCCCGGTAAAACCCAGCCATAAATATTGATTAAAATGAAGGTCAATAGAGCGCTGATAGCACCAGTACTTTTACCATGCTTTCTGGTTGCAACGTAGTTTTCCACAAATCCCGCCAGTAATGGCGATACTATGTACATTATGTTGAATCCAAAAATAATTAACTGCCATTTCAAACAGATAACAGCAGAAATAACTCCTACCACTAATCCCAGATATATGGAAATAATTGCCCACCGATTATCCATAATGATGTTTTTATTCTCGGTACTGGTCAACCATGTCACCTCAGATTTGGTATCTCCTGGGATCAATTCATTCCTGGAATGAAACTGCGGTTCCAACTACCGTGACCATTATGGTGTTTCCCATGGTGCCTCCCAGGTTATGGTAGGCCACCCTAGTTCCTATGATTGCATTAGCTCCTTTTTCCTCAGCTTTTTCTTTCATACTTTTAAGAGCTAAGTTTCTGGCGGTGGTAAGCTCCTCTTCATATTTAGAAGTTCTTCCCCCTACCACATCTCGCACTCCTGAGAACATATCTTTATACAGATTGGCTCCCAATAGAGCATCTCCAGTTACCAGACCATAGTATTCGTTTATTTTTTTCCCTTCAAGGGTAGGGGATGTTATAATTAACATTTTCTAAACACCTGCTTTGGCATTTTTAAATTATATGTGTGGGTAATTACCAATATAATTAATAATATTAGTTCACCAATTTATTTAATTTTCTATTTTTCCGTATTTTTCAACAAAAAATTCATTTAATTAGGAAAAATTAGAAGTTCTCAATTAAAAAGAAGTTCTCAAAAAAAATAGAGAGTATGGACAGATCTTCATTTTAATAACTGCCCCCAATCAGACCCAGATATATTCTGTGGTCATAGCATTAGAACTAAATCCCTGTTATTCTTCGCAACCATCTTCAAATGGACAGGTATGAACAATAGCCATTTTTATAGGCCCTACATTGTTTATAACCTGTTTTTCAACTTTATGGGAAATTTCATGAGATTCTCTGAGTTTTAAATCTCCATCCAGTTCTATATGTAACTCTGCTGAAGCATAAGGGCCCATGTTGTTTACCCTCAAATCATGAACTCCCTTAACTTCTTCAACAGACATTGCCGCGGCCCGTATTTCTTCTAAAATTTCTTCTGAAGGTAATTTTCCCATTATAGTGTTGATATTATCACGTGCAACGACAAATGCAGTTCTAAGAACCATTATTGCAATGAACATGGCCACTATAGGATCTAACAGGGTGAACCCCATTTGCGCACCTATTACACCTACTAGTACTGCTCCACAGGAGAATATATCCACTTTCTGATGTTGTCCGTCTGCAATAAGGGCCGGGCTGTTAATTTTTTTCCCAGAACGAATAAGGTAGGTGGTCATGGCGTAATTAACAATCATACCAATCACTGCCATTCCGGCAGCAGTCCAATCCGGTGCCTGAAGCGATTCGTTCATTAAAAGCTTAACATAAACATCAGAAAGTATTTCATAGGCAACCACCACCAGAAACACCACAATTATTAACCCTGCAATTGGTTCGGCCCGACCATGCCCGTACTGATGATCCCTGTCAGCGGGTTTCATTCCAATTTTAAACCCAACAAAGGCGAGTATAGATGTTATCACATCAGAAAGGGTGTGGGCTGCCTCGGCAACCAGCGCAGTACTGCCAGATAAAGTACCTACAATAAAATTGAATATTGTCAGAAGAATATTACCAGATATAGCCACCATGGAAGCTTTTCTACCAATATTTTCCCTTTCTAAGTCTTTATTCAATTCAATCATCCCACTAAACAAATTTTAAGTTAATATAGTCCATTAAAATCAAATTATAAAAATGTAGATTTTCTCATAATAAAACTCATTTATTCTTGTCCTAGTTTATTTTTAAACCTTATAATGTTTACTTATTGTTAGGAAAACCTAATTATAATATTTGAACCCAATAAACAAATATTTGAATCATTTATGGCCATTGAAGAATTCTTATTCCTCAAACAAAATATTTCATTAAATAAGCGTATTTTTATATACTAAAAAGTTATGAATTGAATAATAATTGTATTACTTAAATATTAGGGAGGCTGTTAAAATACTCTCCCCAGTTCTCCAGATTGATTCAAATCTAAGGAAGAAAATTTAATTTTGAAAATAAGTTTATTAAATTAAAGAAAAATAAAATTATTAAAAATATAAGATTAATAAAATACAGTGCTATGACCCAAAAACGTAGTATGACCCAAAAAATAGCATATAATTAAAAGTGATGTATTAGCAATAATTTTGTTCTTAGATGAAAATATTTATTACTTAATAAATTAATAATAGTTATAACAAGCATATTAACAGGATGGGATATAATGATGAGAATAAGCATGTCATTGCCAAAAAAACTTTTAAGTGAATTTGATGAGGTTTTGAAGGACAGAGGATATAATTCAAGATCTAAAGGTATTAGAGATGCCTTGAAGGATTATATCGTGCGTTATCAATGGATGAAAGAGGTGGAGGGAGATCGGGTTGGAATAGTAGCGGTCATATACGATCATCACTACACCGGAGTAATGGAAGACCTCACCGATATCCAGCACGAGTTCCGGGACTTCATTAACGCCACCATGCACATACACATGACCGAAAAAAACTGTCTGGAGGTCATAGTAGTCAAAGGAGACGCCCAGAAAATCAGAAACCTTACTGAGAAGATCATGAGACTCAAGGGTGTAGAACACGTCAAACTCACCACCACCTCCAGCGGAGAACAACTCTAACTGGATAAATTTACGAAAAACTAAGAAAATCCAGTTATTTCTTTAAAAAAGGATTCTAAATAAGAAGGAATTTTTAAATAAATAGTTCTAAATAAAAGAGATTCTAATTAAAAAGGGATTTTTTAATTTTTTTATTTTACTCCCGTATGAATCTCTCTTTTTTTAATTAATCCCATCTGAATCTCACCCATACCGGGGCTCGGGGTTTATTTTTTACAATTTCATTGGCCTTGATCTCTGCAGGCAGGGGACGGGTGGTTAAAAGTACATCCAGAACCTGTGGAATTGAAATATTAGTTTCTGCTTTATTTTTTTCTAAAAACTCCAGTATTTTCCTTCGATCCAGATCACTGAATCCAGTGCCCACTTTACCAAAATACTGACCATCCTTCTCCAGAATCAGGGCTCCAAAGGCTATGCTTCCAGTACTTCTTGTTGCACCGATCACATTAACATCTATGGTCTCCGATCTCTTGATTTTCAACCAATTTACCGAACGTTTACCTGATTCATATCCAGAACTGGCATTTTTAAGGATCACTCCTTCATACCCCTTCTTGAGAGATTCTTCAAAATGTTCTTTAACTGTTTCTGTGGTTACTCTTTTAAAGGGAATTAGGGTGACATGATTTCCCACATCCACCGCCTCCAATAATATTTTTTTGCGCTGAATCAGTGCTTTACCAGTGAGATCTTCACCCTTAAAGCGGAGAATGTCGAACAGGTTGAAAGTTGCAGGAAGTTTCCGGGATAATATGGAGATTTTCATTTTATCTTCAACATTGCGTTTTAAAAGTCTCCGAAATCCACCTGGAACTGTGAGTTCCCCATCTAAAATCCAGTTATCCCCTTTAACATTTTTTTTGAGACTAGAAACGATTTCAGGGAATTTATATGAAGCTTCAACATGGCGACGGGTCCACATGTTGATAACATCCCCTTCACGCATCGCTATGATCCTTTCACCATCCAGTTTAGGTTCGCTGATCCAGACATCCTGCAGGTAAACATCACCCTCTGCTAATTTGCTGAGCATGGGTTCTAACATTTCCATAAGAATAATCCCCCGAAATTTATTCTTCCATCATGGCTAACATTTTTTCCAGTTCTTTTTCCAGTGACCTGGTTTCTGGAGGCTTTAATTCTGGTATTAATTCTTCACCAGCAGATTTTTTCTCAATTAGTTCATGTAACTGTTGAGTGTAGGTTTCAGAGTAATCAGTCCAATCAAAATCAAAGATCATGCTTTCCATTACTCGGGTTGCCTTCTCCAGGAGATCCTGGTCAACTTCACTGGGAATGATCTCCACTTCCTCCTGTGATCTCACCTGTTCAAAGTACAGCAACTGTTTCAGGAGAAATCCATTCTCATGGGATTGTAACATCCCAATGTACTCATTGTTGCGCTGAACCCATTTCACCACTGCCACTTTCTCTTTCTTTTCCATAGCTTCCTTGAGTAAATGGAAACTCTGACCGGTACCTCCCTTCTTGGGGTTATCAGTTCCCAGATAGTAAGGTTTGGACAGGGAAATTTGGGGTATTTCACTGTAATCACAGAATCCCATTATTTCCATGGTTCTAGTGGAGAATGGGTGGAGGTTTTTAATCTCCTCATCGGTGAACTGTATGCATTCTCCGGCAATATCTATTGCTTTGGCAATTTCATGGGGTTTGAGTTCTTTACCATCCTTTTCACAAACCTTTTTATAATGAACTCTACCACAATCAGTTTTATGAACCAGGTGAAACCCTACATGGAGGTTTTCACTTGCAGCGTACAGTCTGATGGGTATAAAAATAGTTCCGAATTTTATAGAACCTGACCAGATTGATCTCATAAAAACATCCCTCTCATAAAAGCATCCCCCATTTATTCCTCCTAAAACATCTCCAATATATTATATGTTATAAAAAGGAGTAATAATTTGTTATAGAAATGCTTTGACTGATCTGAAAGATAGTTCATTTTATGGGGACTGGTCTTGTAAAAATGAATTTTGGTATTGTATATTCCTAATTTTAGCATTTGGTATTCCTAAGTTTAGCATTGGATACTCCTAATTTAGTATTTGGTATTCTATTTAATCTCCTGGATTTTCTACCATTTTCAGTTTACGGTTCCTGTCTTTGTTTTGGCTCCATAATTTATGTGCATAATCCACGATTTCCATCATGTGCATATATTTTAACTCCGGTGTGACGTGAACTACTTTTCTATCCACTTTATACCGATATCTTCCATAAAAATTGGTTTTAATCTTTTTGTAATCCTCATCCATGGTTGAAATGTAATAATAGGATAGATCCAGTTCTTTTTCCGGGTTGAAGATGTTTTCCATTTCAAAGGTGATCTCATTTAAAATTCCCTGTACCAGGTTTAAATCAGTTATAGTTGCAGATCTTCCGTTTTCACAGTTATGGGCGTTGATCTGGTAAATTCCGTCCAAGTACTCTTTAAGGTTACTATACCATTTCCGGAAATCCTCCCCAGGGAAAATCAGTAGATCCTCCTTTTTCTGGAACAAATACGGTTGATATACTCGTATATTCTTCCGGTCCACAATACCATAACTGTACTTCATCTAAATCAACACATTATCCATTTATAAACCCAGTATATCTTTTAATAACTTATTATTTCGCCTTATAACCCAGTATATCCTTTTATACTTACTATGCCATTTTTATACCGAGTATATCTCTTTATAAACCTAATATTTCCCATTATGAGGTAATGAATCATAAATATCCAATATTCCAACCAGTTAAGCATGTTACTATGCGGGTTGAGAATAATCTCAAACTATTTTAACCATAAACCTATTTTAACCAGGTAGTACCCAGTGATTCCACTGTAACCATACCATTTAAGGATTCTGTGACTATTTCAGGTAGTTCTGTGTTATCATAGATATATGTATCAAGATAGGCCTGTAATGGCTTGTTACTGAAAATAGTTTCTAAATTCAAATTTAACAGGTGTACACGTTCCATAATCCTAGGCCACACCCCCAGCATTTTCCATGCCTCACTTCGATCCAAGCTCATGTCCAATAGAGTGATGTGTTCTATCTGCTGAACCATGGACTCATAGATTCTTCTAAATTCTTCCCTGGTGAAAATAATAACATCTTCATGTTCTTTGAATAGTTCAGGATGATAAAGTTCCACTCTCATTCTGCAAAGCACTCCCTGACTTACTCTCATAAATGATCAACTCCTACAATGGGGTGCAATACTATAGGTTCCATTAGTCATGGCCATTAGGGTAGAGAGAGTAGTTGAGAAGTATCTGAAGATATTAAATAGATGATTAGACTGTTAAATAGATAATTAAGATATTAAATAAATAATTAGAGTGTTAAATAGATAATTAAGATATTAAATAAATAATTAGAGTGTTAAATAGATAATTAAGATATTAAGTAAATAATTAGAGTTTTTAATCAATGGTTAAGGTGTTAAAACATCAGTAAATCAAAAATTACTTGAAAAGAACAAAGAAAATCTCCAGAACTAAGAGGTAACTTTTAGATTAATTTAATTTGAAAAAAATAGAAAAATAAAAAAAAGGAATTATTTTAGAACAATCCGCTGTCTTTCAACTTGCTTTCCGTCCACTGGGCCCGTTTATCAACTTTTTCTTTGATGATCAAAGTCAGGATAAAGCTTACAACTGGGAATATGGCTAGTACTCCTATGCAGTATAAGAAATTACTCCATAATACACCAGCAACCACTTCACGCAGTGCTCCAATAGCATAAGTCAAAGGAAGATAGGGGTGTATGGCCTGGAAGAATGAGGGTAAAAGCTCCACTGGGAATGTTCCTCCGGTGGCAGTTATCTGCAGAACCAGGATTATAATGGCCAGTGCTTTCCCTGCATTTCCAAAGGCAGAGGTCATGGAGTAGACCACAACCATACCACACAGACCAATGTAGATGGTGGTAAACAGGAACAAAAGCTGTGATGAGACCTGAATATGCATGAGTAAAGCCCCTACCGCAACTATAAACGACTGTATTAAACCTATTAATAAAAATAGGCCCATTCTTCCCATATACACTGTTTCGGCACTGTACTTCTTCCGGGATTTGACACGCATGGAGATCATTGCTACTGCAATTATACAACCAATCCATAAAGAGATTGCAATATAGAACGGTGCAAGTGCAGAACCATAATTATCTACCGGATAAATATGGGTTTTATCCAGTTTTACCGGAGTTTCAAAGTAATTTTTCACACCGTTTTGATCTGTGTCCGCAAATGCAATTAAACGATCCAGATCAGCTTCATCCACTGAATTAACTTTACTAGTTGCAGTCTGGATGGAACTTCTAACCTCCGGCCATTGGGAGTTGGCCATGGCCAGTTTAGCTGATGCAGTATTGATGGCCTGATCAATGTTGTCCTTGTTGTTTGCCAAGAAATTAATGGCACTGTCCATCTGGTCAATTGAAGTTTTAAGTTGATTTAACTTACCTGAAGGGTCTTTGCTACTGGCAATATCTGCTTCAATCTCTTGTAAGAGTGTGAGAACTGTAGTTGCCTTGGTAGTGGCATCTTCGACCTGGGCGATGATTGGCTTTAAATTTTCATCCCCGGTTTGATTGTAAAGGGCAACTAAAAAGGCATCCACATATTTTAAGCCAGTTATAATTTTAGTATCAACGGACTCCATATCCTGAACTGTGGAGAGGGCCTTTGCAGGGTCACTCTGAATGTAATTGTACAGAGTATCGTATTTCGATTTGACCTCATCAGCCTCGCTCTTCATAACTGGTAGCTGTGCACTGAACTTAGGCCAGATTCCATTAACAGTGGCCATTACTGAGTTAGCCTGAAGTAGATCATTATCAATGTTTCCTAAATTCCCGTTTAACTCATTTAGCATGGATTTTGTTTTAAGAAACGTTGCTTTGTTCTCCTTGGCCAGCTGACCCACATCACTGAGTTTACCAAATATGATACCATCAACAGTTTCCACTATTTCATCATTGATCTTTGTTTGTAAGGTATCTGCCCCGGTGTTGGTCATTTTAGGGGCAATGGCATTCAGTTTATCATTAACCACATATTCTATATTGGCCTGCTGTGGATTGGTGGTGTCAATGGATAGTACAGTCTGACTGAAATTACCGGGTATTATAAGAGCTGCGTAGTAATCTCCATTTTTAACCCCGTTTCGCGCTGTTTCCTCATCAACGAATTGCCAGTTGAATTTATCGTTATCCTTCAATTCATCAACCAGCATATTTCCAACATTATACTGGGTCCCATTAAGAGTAGAACCTGTATCCTCGTTGGCTACTGCCACTTTGAGGTTAGATGTTAAAGCATAGGGATCCCATGTTGCCTGAATATTCAACAGGGCGTACATTGAGGGGATTATGATAATCGCCGCTAGGACAATTAAAACTACAGGGTTGTTCTTTATAGCCCTAAGATCGCTTTTAAAAATTTCTCTTGCACCTTTAATCATTAAAACCATCCAATTAATTTAAGGGAGGTAGTGTAATAGAAGTTTATAGTCTCTGCCCTCATCCTATAAAAACATTTCTTAGATTATTAATCATTCAAAATTTTGATTAATCCAGAATAGGTTTTTCAACAGGTAATAACCATTATATCTAAGAAAAAACTAAAAATATAGCTATTTTAGAGTTTAATAAAAATTTCCAGCTATAAATCTTAAAATTAGACCTACAAAAGGCCAGAGTCCCAAAACCAGTTAATAGCCAGAGTAAGGTATAAAAACAAGACCCCCCTATAATGACTATCTAATGTTTCATTTGAGAATACATTTACCGAAGGAATATTTCTAAAACAGTACAATAATTATTAAAACAGTGCAATGATCCTTCAAACAGTTAAATATATCACTAAAAGTGCAATATCTAAAAATTAAGATAAAATAGGATATTTACAAAAAAGATAAACTAAGATCTTTGCAAAGTAAATGTTCGTACAATAATGTTCATAATGAACTAATAGAATAAGTGGTGAACTTAATGGCTTTTCATGTTATGCTGATCCCTACCCTGGGTTGTCCCTCAGACTGTGAGTACTGCTGGAGTTCTGAGGAAGGATCTCCAGTTATGGATATTGATGTTATCAAAGAGACTGTGGAATGGCTCAAGGATTTCCGCATGGAACCTGTGACCTTTACGTTCCATGGTGGAGAACCATTACTGGCAGGATATGATTTTTTTTCCGAAGCATTACCCCTCCTGGCAGAAGAGTTAGCTCATCTTAAACCGGCCTTCGCCCTGCAAACAAATCTGTGGAATCTCACCCCGAAAATGGCCCAGTTATTCAAAGAATATAACATACCAATTGGTTCCAGCCTGGATGGTCCAGAAGAACTTAACGACCTGCAAAGGGGAAAAGGTTACTACCAGAAGACCATGAGAGGATATGAAATTGCTCGAGAGCAGGATTTGCAGGTTAGCTTCATTTCCACCTTCACATCATACTCCATACAGTACAAAGAGGATATCTTTAACTTCTTCCTGGAAAATGGGTTGAACCTCAAACTACACCCTGCTCTCCCATCTTTACGTGATGATAACCCTGAAAAATGGGCTTTATCCCCTGAAGAGTATGGGGAACTTTTAATCTATCTCCTGGATCAGTACCTGGAACATATGGACCAAATTGAGCTTAAAAACATTGACCACCTTTGTAAGTGTGTTTTTATCCGCAGAGGAGTGGTTTGTACCTTTGTAGACTGCATGGGTGACACCTTTGCAGTTGGTCCCGATGGTAGCATCTATCCCTGTTACCGTTTCGTTGGTATGCCGGAATACGTTATTGGAAACGTACGGGACCATCCCAGTATGGAGGATCTTTCCCAGTCTGATGCATGGAAGCTTCTTCAGGAATTCAAGGATTACGTGGACTCAGAATGCAAGAAATGTTCCTACATTAAGTTTTGTCGGGGCGGATGCCCGTACAATGCTCTTTCCATCAATGAAGAGACAGGGAAAGCTGAAATCAACGGGGTGGACCCTCACTGCACTGCGTACAAGATGATATTCAAGGAGATAACCATGCGAGCCACTAAAGAAATGCTGGGTTCGAGTATGGGTATGGTTCCAGATACATCTGGTATGGAACAAAAAGCAAAGAAGGGAATAATGTCCATAATGCTTAAACCTTCTTAGTTCATCAAGAATTCATGTTTTGAAACCTTCAGGATTTGAAACCAAAGTTTGATTTTGCAAAAGATTAAATAAAAATTATTCATAAATAATCAAATGATTATTTTTCATTTACTAAATACTCCAGTAACGTGATAACAAAAAAAATAAAATAACGAGATGACTTGATATGAAAAGAAGTACACCGGTAATTATAGGCGTTCTGCTTATTATAGGAGTGGTTGCCTTGGGTTACTTCGCTGAAGCCAATTCTGTAAGTAACAATACCACTAATAATTCCACAAAATTCACCCTTTTGAAAAACCCCCTTTCATCGGACCAGACACAGTCTGGACAGGCAGCTCAAAGCCAGCAATCAACAACATCTTCCAGTGATACAAATACCAACAGCGGCAACAACACTCAAAACAACACTCAAAATCAAACAACCACAACTCAACCATCAACATGAAGTTTAATACATTACAATACCCCCTAAGAACACGTACCCCACCAGAATGATATGAACTTAATGATGTTATGAACCTAATATGAACTATTAAGATACCCAGACATAGAATTCACTCTAAATGGAGGCATATGATGAATTTAGGTAAATTGAATGAAAAATGCCCAAAATGCGGTTCAAAAGATAAAACCCTTAACCGACGATTAGATGCAAAACATCGTGCCTTTGGCACCACTCAAAACCTTACATGCAGTGACTGTGGTTATGTGTTTAAATCCCGTGAAGATGAAAATGAAGAAGAAAATGAGTAGGAATGTATCCTGCTTATTTAAAATCTTTTTTTAAATTACTTTTAATTAAATTTAATTATTTTTAAGCTGTTTTAGTATTGCAATATTTAGTATTTCATTATTTTTTTAGTATTCATTATTTAACAGTTAAAGCAGTTTTATACCATAAATTTTAGATTACAATTTCTATAAATTCTAGATTACATTATTTTTAAGGGTTTTCCTTGGTGATTTATGACGTTAAGTAATAATAATTAATTAATCGGGTTAACTTCAACACATGGTTAACTACGAGGCCAGTACATGATGATAAAAACTCCGGTAAGTGCTATGCTGGCACCAATAATATCAAATTTATCCGGAATGACCTTATCTATTTGCCAACCCCAGATTAAAGTCATTGCAATGAAAACACCACCATAAGCCGCGTAAACTCTTCCAAAATTAGCAGGTTGTAATGTGGGAATAACACCGTAAAGTACCAAGATAATGGCACCTAAAATGCTAATTCAATGCCCCGGCCTTCTCTTAACCAGAGCCATATAAGGTATCCTCCACCTATTTCACATAAACCTGCTAGAATAAAGAATAACAATGATTTAAAAATTACACTGATTCCCATCACCTCCTCCAGCCATGTTAAATAATTATTTGAGAACATCTACAATCATATAATTGTATTCTTCACATAATTGTATTTCTAATAATAGCCATAATTAAACAATTGATAATGGGATAAGGGGGATATTTGGATGGACGTTGAATTCAATTTGGAAAACCTGAATGAATGTCTTTGTGACTGTTGTCCGGTGCAAAATAGATCAAGATGTGTTCTGGATAAAATGAAAATAATAGATGAAATTGCAATGGAAGATCTGGACTCCAGGATGATGATTGAAGAGGAAAGAATTCCAGCAATGTACTGCTCTGGAGAAAAGGAAACTATAGGGGACCTAAATACCAATCAAGAATGTCAGTGCGATAAGTGTCTGGTTTGGAAAGAGAACAACCTATTCAGTGGGGAACCAGCCGGTTACTTCTGCAAAGAAGGTAGAAGTCAACAATAAGCAGATGTCCAGATTAATTAACGATATTTTTGACAATTATCTGCTGATTACATGTTATATCAATGATTACATGATTAATGAATTATTGATTTAATGAATTATTTTATTAGTAAAATAACTATTTAACTTACCATTAACCATTTAGATTACTATCTGTTCATTGTTGAGATTATACTTAGATATCCTCCTATTTTATGAAAAATAGTTAAAGACTCTTCTTGTATCGTTAATAATGGAATTCTGATTGACCACGGATTCTTTTAATGTAACAAGACTTTGAAAGTCTAATTCACTCTAACTCTGCAAAAATATAAATGTAATAAATAATCAGATAATATTAAGGAGTGGATTTGATTTAAGGAGTGGATTTTATGATTAGGAAAGATATGATAATCATACCTATACTACTAGTTGGAGTAATTGCTGGATCAGTAGTGGGAATGGGTTACAGTCCTGCCGAGTCACCAGACACCAACCAAACCTTAAATAGTAATATATCCACCAATACATCCACACCCGCAACAGTTACCAATAACAGCACTACCACGCAAACAGCAACATCACAGAAAGCCACAACCAGCACCAGTACCCGAAAAACAACATCAAGCAGTAGTTACACAACCCAAAAAACTAATACTCAAACACAAGAACCAACCACAAATACCCCTTCTGAAGAAACCAATACAACTGCTTAAAACTATTTTCTAAATTTCATTTATTTCCTACTTTTAAAAACAGTTTTTGATTCTTAGATTAAAAAAAATCTTGAAAATACCTAATTGGGAATACCAGATTGGGAATTAAGCGATTTAAAATACATTTGATTTCATTAGATTTATCACTAAATTGAATAAAATAGCCAAGGATTTTTTAAAAAAGTAAAACTAATATTGTAAGAAATAAAAAGATTTGATAATAATTTAAGTTTGATAATATGATTCAATTGATAATGATTCAATTGTTAATTTAAAAATAACGATAGGACTGAGAATATGATAGTCAAGGAATGGTGTATGTACTGTGGGGAATGTGCGGGTGTTTGTCCGCGTAACCTCATTGAAGTACGGGAAATCAGTTTAAATTTCAACGAAGAAGAATGTAAAGACTGCCAGATATGTCTCCAGGTGTGTCCAGTAAAGGCCCTGGAAAAAAAGGAATGATAAAATGATGGAAACTGATATTCTGGTTATAGGTGCCGGTCCTGCCGGTTCAACAGCGGCCAAACACGCAGTCATTGGTGGTGCCCAGGTAATTGTAATTGACAAAAAATCAGAGATAGGATCACCCAAAAGATGCGCAGAAGGTGTCTCCAAAGACGGTCTTAAGAAACTGGGAATTGAACCATCCCCACGATGGGTGACCAAAGAGGCCACTGGAGTTAGAATGGTCTCACCCAACGGCACTGCAGTGAACCTCACAGATGAAAAAGTGAAACTCCCTGAAGCAGGTTATATCCTGGAACGTAAGGTCTTTGATAAGTTTATGGCTATGGATGCCGGCCGTGCCGGTGCTAAGATCATGGTAAAAACTCTGGCTACCGGCCTGCGAAGAGAAGAAGACCAGGTCGTGGTTACTGTCGAGCACATGGGAGAAGAACTGGAAATCAAAGCCAAGATTGTTATAGCTGCTGATGGCCCTGAATCCCGTGTTGGAAGATGGGCTGGACTCAAAACTGCCCTTAAACCTAAAAATATGGAATCCTGCGCACAGTTTGAAATGGCCGGAGTCCAAATGGCAGAACCAGATTGTATAGAATTCCACTTTGGTAGTGTAGCCCCTGGAGGTTACGCCTGGATATTCCCCAAAGGGGATGACATAGCCAATGTTGGTCTTGGTGTTTTAACCACCATAACCGACAAAACTGCATACCAGCACCTTTTAGAGTTTGTGGAAAGCAACCCCGCCACTCAGAATGCTCAACCTGTGGAACTCAACGTTGGTGGTGATCCAGTAGGTGGATTACTCAAAAAAATGGTGGCAGATAACGTTCTGGTGACTGGAGATGCTGCCAGCATGGTAAACCCACTCACTGGTGGAGGTATAATCAGTGGTATGCTGGGAGGTCGTATAGCTGGTCAGGTTGCTGCCCAGGCTGTTAGTGATGGTGATTATTCCCATAAAAACCTCAAAGTCTACGAAAAACTCTGCGAAGATGAACTGGGAGAATCATTCAAAAAGTACCTTAAAGCTAAAGAATATCTTTTAAGCCTTTCTGATGAAGAATTAGATGAAATTGCCAATGTTTTCAAGGACAGTGACTTTGAGACCATTAACACCGCAGAAATGGTTAGGAAACTGGTTAAAATCTCACCAAAAGCTCTTTTAAAGTTAGGTAAATTATTCTAAGCATACTTCAAATGTGATTTAACCGTTTTAAAGGTTAAGAAATTTTTAACCTTTGAAACATTTCATATTTTATTTGATTTTTCCATTCCACTAGAATTCATTACTTTACTAATCTTCACTAATTTTACTAAACTTCCACTAAAATACGATTACCAGTATGCACAGAAGGAAAAATACCATGGCCACCTGATGGTACAGTATATCTGCCAGATGGAACATGGATTCCTTATTTGTAAACAGTGATAAATAAAGAGGCACTGCTGCCAGGAAAGAGGGTAAAACAGCCACCGCGAATTGTATTAAATTCATGTCCCCCGAGTAAAGCATGTAAAGAAGTACTGCACCCCCCATAATCGCCACCAGACTGGCATCCTTGGAATGAGATTTGTACATCAGGTAAGTTCCCATACCCGCCAGGTACATGAAAAGGTAAACTGAAATGGGAACCAGGAAAACATTTCCCAGTAGCACAGCACAGGAAGCCAGGCGCAGCACTGAATTGGTGGCAGTGCTAAAAAAAGGAGCCAGACTTGTTTCCTTGAGGCGGATGGGTGGAACAGTGTATATCAACTGATTAATCAGCATCAATGACATTATAAAGGTGAAAGCAGGCGGGAAAGCTGCAAAGGAGATTATGAATACTGCAGAGGTTAAAATTCCCACAAAAAGGAGTATGAACTCTTTATCCACCTTGTTCTTTATAAAAGCACGATCCTGCTTTTGACGGTCCCCTCGGTCTAAATCCAGATCAGTCAGATCGTTAAGTGTGTACAGAGCACCCCATAGAACAGAAACCAGTACCAGACCACCTAAAATCTCAAAGGGATTATTGATGGGAGTGTTGGAAAAATAGGCATAGGTAAGTGCCAGTAAAAACATGTTGGCATTTTTGGATGCCCATGTCATACGGGTGGATTTTATCAGGGTTTTTATCATTTTAAACTCCATTCACAGGATAATTCCATTCAGTACCAGATAATCATTGGGGAATACAATACCTATGATACCGGAAAATTACAGAACGATACTTTGAAAAAATTCACTCATTTTGTAAACCGGTTTTAATGTCTTGACATATAAAACGGGGTTTGTTACCATATTTTTTCATGTATTGTTTTATTTCATCACTGCTGGTATCACTTAGATGGCTTTTTACTATATTTATGGTTTCCTCTTCTGAGTAAGATATTTCCACCACTTCAAATGGAAATTCAAGTATTGACACAGCCAACCTGGAGAGGGGCCCCATGTCCGTGAACAAATCCTTCTTCTTACCACCCCTATAAATTCTCCAAGCAGTCTGGAATACCATATTAACATCCTTAAAATCATTTCTATGCCTTAAATACTCATAAATACATATTAAATAAAAATTTAATGATTTAAAACCAGCATAATCTGTCCACTGACTGAACCCTGCACAGTCTTCATTAACCACATGATAATCATGGAATAGGTCTGCAAATAGAACTGCATCAAATTTTTTTAACACATCAAATAAACTTTCATTGGATTTAACTCCCAGATCTTGTTTCATGGATTTTACCATCAAATTGAATACATCTCGTGAATTTAAATCCAAAGAAGGAATTGGTAATTTGGCTTCATAAAAATTTAAGCCCAGTTCATTCACCGCAGCATATATATTGGTGGATTTACCAGTTCCAGGGGCCCCTACCACGTGTACAATAATCCCACCATGATCAGGCAGTTTATGAAAAGTTGAAAGAAGATTCTGATAGGATTGCGTGACTACAAAAGTCTGGTTTTCCTCCTGATCCATTATTTTGTATCCATTCATGTATACCTCTAAATTATCAGTATCCCCTAAAGTTACCATTTAACATATAAAATTATATTGAACTCGTCAGGATATAATAATATAAGGAGAAAACAACTTCTACAGAAGAAAAAAAACCTTAACCTGAAAAAATCTAAACATAATAAAACCATAAATTAACTGGAAAAACTAAAAATTACCAATATGACTGAAATAACCCATATAACCAATTTATAAGGAATAATAATAATTCAAAGCGAATAATTAAGTTATAAAGCAGAATAACTGATTTATATAACAAATTTAGGAGTAAAATAATGATCAAAGTACTATGTACCACTGAAACCTCACTTAATCGTCCAGAAGCACGTCGCTGGAGGGAGAGAATGAAACTTTTAGAGCCCCTGGGAGAGGTGGTGGTGGTCTTACCCTGCAGTATGCGTAAACCTTATTCTGCCAGTAAGTCACACCATGTGTTCACTCAGGCCACCAAGGGCCTGCAGGAAGCGATTTTAACATCACCATTTGGTGTTTGCCCCCGGGAAATGGAACAAACCTATCCCATCCAGTCCTACGATGTTTCCACAGTTGGAGACTGGTCCCGTGAAGAAATAAAAATCACAGGGGAATGTCTAAAAGAGTATATTGGAGACCACAAGGTCATAGCCCATGTGGCCCACGGTTATCTGGAAGTCTGTCAGGAATATCTGCCACAGGCCACTTTTACCTGTCAGGATAGTAAAACCACATCCCCAGATTCAATGACCAACCTCAAAAATGAGGTTAGAAAATACAATAAGCTCAAAAGTCGTGCCCGCCAACCACACATGCTCCGCTCCATAGCCCGTTACCAGTTTAACACCCGGGATGCTGACCAGCTGGTGCCGGATGATTATAAATTAAGGGGAAGGTTTGACCGGCGGTTGATGCAGGGTGATGAACAGATCGCAGTCTTACACCACAACAACGGGCTTTACAGCTTAAACATTAAGGGAGGCATCATCCTGAATGAGATTGGTGTTAACTGGGTGGAAATAGATTTTGACATGAAGACCAATACCCTGTTTGCTCCGGGAGTGGTGGACGCCCATCCAGGGATAATTCCAAAGGATGAAGTGGTCATCGTGCGAAAAGGAGAAGTAATAGGAGTAGGTAAGGCTATCATGACCGGTAATGAAATGAAAAAGGGAGAAAAAGGTGTGGCGGTTCGAGTTAGACATCGGGTGACTTAAGTTCCCAGATTATAAATAAGTTTAAATAGCATAAATATGGAAATAGAAGAGTACCTTTATTTAAGGTATATGAATTATTTGATGTATATAAAAGTATTATTTAATGTATATGAAGGTTTTTTAAAGTAATTATACATTATAACGCACTAAAAAGTGTGAAAAATAAAAAAATCATTTGAGGTATTGTTATGAGTGATGAATTAGTTGGAAAAATTAGAGAAGCTCTGGCTCAGGTAGCTGATCCCCACATGGGAATTAGTATTGTGGAAATGGGCCTTGTGTCCGATATAGAGGTTAATGAAGCTGATAAAACTGCCAAAATCATTATAAAACCAACCAACCCCGGTTGCATGAGCGCTGCCAACATGGCTATGCAAGCTCGTGTAGCTGCTGAGAAAGTGGAAGGAATCGACAAGGCAGAAGTCCAGGTTGAAGGTCATATGATGGCTGATGCCATCAGTGAAATGGTCAACAAATAGAGATTCTTATTAAAACATTACACATCCCACTTTTATGGTGTGTTAAAGGGAATTCATGGAAGACAACTGTAGTTGAGTTTTCAGAGGGGATAAATCTCACTATAACTGGTCGTCTCCATTACTCCTATTATTTAGCTAGAAAAAATAGTATAAATTATCATTTGAACCTTTGAGAAGTAGATGTTTTTTAAAACAGGTGCTTTTAAAAAAAGTTAATACTATTTTAGTAATGATACCACCGCAAAGGTATATATAGGATGAATTCTAAATCAAGAATCTACCCCTGCAGTTTTTGAATTTGTTCATGAAATTCAGGTTTTAAAAGCTGTTACTAACATTTGAGGGGCCCGTGGCTCAGGCGGTAGAGCGCACGGCTGATAACCGTGAGGTCCTGGGTTCGAATCCCAGCGGGCCCATTCATACTCATTTTTTGCATCCCATTTAACATTTAACATATTTTAAGATATTATAATTCAAAATTAATTCACATATCATTTTGTTTACCCATTGATTTTTGATAGCAGATCTTTCAAAAATGTAATAATAAACTGCTTTTCAAAAAATTTATATGGTGAGTTTAGGATACTATATAGCTGGAGCAATGGTAAATTTGGTAATTAATTACCTCATTTTTTTTACCTAAATTTGCCATTTTCTTCCTTTTATTTTGATTTACAGATTATTTTAAAGTTTTTAATCAATTTTAGCCCATTTAATGATTTTAATTGCTATTTAACCTCATTAAATGATGACTGAAGATAGCTGGTTAAGATGACCCGAGAGATTTTTGAAATTAATACCAGTGGCTTTAAAAACATTTAAATAAAGTATAACCTAACTGGATTAGTAGGTAATAATGAGGATAAAGGTGTCTTAATGTGGAACTTAATTGGTTTTGGACTGGTAGTTTTAATAATTGTAATATTCTTTGCCATAATTATTTTAATCTACAACAGTTTGATTAAACTTCAAAACGGGGTTGAAGGTGCCTGGTCACAGATAAATGTACAGCTGGAGAGAAGATCTGACCTGATTGATAATCTGGTGGAAACTGTTAAGGGTTACGCAGCACATGAAAAAACCACCTTCCAGGAAGTTGCCCGGGCACGTTCAAACTTAAACAACGCAGAAACTGTTAAGGAAAATGAAAAAGCGGATAATATTCTGACCGGTACTTTGAAAAGCCTTTTTGCAGTGGCAGAGAATTATCCTGATTTGAAGGCCGATGAAAATTTCCTGGAACTGCAGGACCAGCTATCTGCAACTGAGGATAAAATCGCCCAGTACCGTGAATTATACAATGAAATAGTCTTAACCTATAACAACAAGCGTGAAGTTTTCCCCAACAATATACTGGCGAATTTCTTCAATTTTGAAGAAGCTGAATACTTTGAACATGAACCCGGAGAAGTTCCTAAAGTGGATTTCTAGCTTTGGAACTAAAACTTGTATTAAACTATTTTTCTTATTTTATAATCAATTTATAAGCCAATCCCCGAATTTTCCCCCAATAAACCGTTTTACTATTCATTAACCAATTTTTATTCATCACCAACCTGAAGTTACAATTACTGCATTTACGATTATATAAATAATAAGCAGGAATATAAAAGAAATTCTATCCAATATCCTTGATAACTCCTTTTCACCCCGAATATCATAGATATATAATGAAATAGTTGACTCTACTATGGTTATAAGAATTAAAAGCAACCCTAAGTCATTCACCATATCTGCCAGGGTCATGATACCTGTTTTTGGTATTAGTCCAGAGGTGACTATGGTATTGGCAATTGCCACAAACAAAGCTCCTGCTCCTAATCCAAAACGGGGCTCAGCTTCAGTAGGTTTAATGAATAAAGCCACCAGTGCAGCTGCAACAGCTACAAACAATCCTATAAATATTCTGAAGTAAAATCCAAGGTCTGGTCGGGATATATCAATACCTGCTCTCAATTGAGAGTAGGATGTTGGCCTCGTTTCTATGCGAGGGTCTCCGAAACTGGAATTATAAATATGAGGCTTTTCTAAAACAGAAAATTTTTCAACACTGTAACCATGAATTTGAACCCCTGGATTTATATTGGAGGTGCTATTATCCGCTACATAGATTAAATTTTCTCTTTCAGTTTTTTTATCCTCTATCTCCAATTTAAGCAGGTGACTATCCACTGGGAATCTTAGAACATCAAAGAATTTGGTGATCTTAGCTGTGACATAGTAAATCTGGTAATGTTCAGTTCCATTGGTGTATTCATCCACCAGTTCCTTTTTTTCTATTTCCCCATCAATAACCTGGAAGTTTTCACCGGGATTGACCTCACTACCATTCCATTTAAACCAGATATAAAAATCAACAGTCCATACACTATCGGATAAAGATAGATCCTTGATTCGATCCACATAAAACCCAGAAATAACTTTAGTGGGAG
The DNA here is from genome assembly GCF_000302455.1 of Methanobacterium formicicum DSM 3637. Lineage (NCBI taxonomy): Archaea > Methanobacteriati > Methanobacteriota > Methanobacteria > Methanobacteriales > Methanobacteriaceae > Methanobacterium > Methanobacterium formicicum. The sequence continues at coordinate 10,118 of NZ_AMPO01000013.1, read as the reverse complement.
TAATATTGGAAGAAAGATTAAAATCATCTGCGCTGAGGCCGGTTTCGGTAAGATTGGGACTTATCCACTGCACATGTCTGGTGACGGCCGATTGTTTATTTTCATAAACAGTTCCCACCATATAACTACCAACAAGTAAAAATATCAGGATAACCCCTATTATCCACCATCTCAGGAATCTACGTCCCCAGGGCTTAACTTCCCCATTCTTCGATTGGTTCCCATTAGATTTACCAGACAAAAAAGTTAACCCCCCACAAAGATTGGTTTCTAGGTAAAACTTTCATTCAATTAATTATCATAGATAATTAGAACTGTTCTAACAATTAGAATTTTCTATTTACCGGTTATGATTATTTCCATATATATCCAGATAACATTTTAGTTTACCACCACAAGAGCAGTGATTATATGAGTGGGAAGATTCATAAGGACCCAGTTTAACAATAAACACTGCCAAAAAAGGATAGCTGCAAACTAAATTAGACACTTTTCCCGAAATCCATAAAATCAGTTTTAATATATGGTCATGATTCTAGGGAAATATCATAAAGTCTTGGAGAATATTATTCTTTTTAGAGGATATGTTCTTCTTAGAGGATACGTTCTATTATTTTAAAAAAAATACTACGAACGTTTAGAGAATACTGCAAATTAAAAAGAAACAAAAAGGAGAGTATATAATTAATTTTCAATCTGCCTTATTAACCGGTTGCACTCTCCAACCACTTTTTTCTTGCCAAATGCCTGGCTTATCCTGCGCACTGCCTCCAGCATCCGGATAAGGGAGTCCAGCCAGCTGAATATATCCCCAGCATAGGCATGTATCTCATAATCCCGCATTAACCTCCGACTTATATCCACTGGGTCCCGCTTTGCCAGGCGCTGTTTGACCATTTTTCGGGATAGTTCCCTCTGGAAACAACCACAGAACGGTCTTTCCTTGCACCGGCAGGTGTAAAAGTCCATCTGGAGTTTTGTCAGTCTTTCCCTCAAGCTGGGTTCCAGTTTATTAATCGCAGAACCAGAACTCAGTATATCCAGGGTACTGTCAGCAAATAAGCGAGTGGACATGTTTATTTTAAGAATACGACCTATCTGTGTGGTTATTCTGTTGGAAAGGTACGCGCTTTCAAATGGTTCCAATTTTAGGGCTATGTCCATGGGATGCATCCGGTTCAGGTTCTTCCGGATGTAATCTGCACAGGGATATGATAAAAAGGACATTGAAACCGCCCGCCCATAGGAGGTGGGTGTTATTTTACCATCTTTTTCCTTTACCAGACCATAATCCACCAGTATATTGAAGGCTTCTTCAAATTCAATTGGTAACTCATCATTACGGTATTCATGACTTATCTGGGAGAAGGTATCCACCCTTCCGGCACATATATCAGCCAGGAACTGCTCAATCTGACTGTCCTCAGAGTAAGTTACATTGACTGATTCCACATCACTGGATAAAAGTTCCATGGCCTGCATTTCCTCGGTTTCATCTCCGTAACTCCGGCCAACCTCTGGTAAAAGATATACTTTTCCCTGATCATGGTAAGTGGGTCTTCCTGCCCGGCCCAGCATCTGGGAAAACTCATTGGGTGTGAGTGTTTTATTCCCCATGGTCAAGCTTTCAAAAAGTACCTGCGAGGCAGGAAAATCCACCCCCGCTGCTAATGCTGCGGTGGTGACCACTGCCCCCAGCTTCTGTGCACCAAATTCTTTTTCGATCCGGTTTTTTTTAGAGTAGGATAACCCTGCATGGTATGCTGCTGCCTTTACACCCCTTCGGGTCAGGTAATCAGCCACAGTATGAGTTTTACGACGGGAATTGGTGAAAATAATACTCTGACCATGGTAACCCTTTTGAGATCGGTTCTGGTATTCATTACGGGCGATCTGGGTTAGGAGATGGTTTTTTTCCTCCTCGGTTCTGGTGAATATCAGGTGTCGCTCCAGAGGAACCGGGCGCAGTGGGTATTCAACCAGTTTCATGCCAAATTCTGATGCAATTTCCTTGGGGTTTCGGACTGTGGCTGAAAGTCCAATGACTTGCAAATTAGGGAATAGGGCCCTCAGGCGGTGTATGAGTCCCCTGAGTCGGGGCCCTCGCTCATCATCTCCCAACATGTGGATTTCATCCACCACCACGGTTTTTAGATCACCCAGCTGGGATGATCTTCCAGCGCGTAGAAGAAAATCCAGACCTTCATAGGTTCCCACCACAATGTCTGATGTGTCTATTTTCTCATCCGGAAGAGTAAGCTCTTCTTTGGCCTTTATCCTGCTCATTCCCACTCTTATGGAAACGTTTAACCCCATTTTCTGGTATCTTTTCTTGAAATCCCGGTACTTCTGATTGGCCAATGCCACCAGCGGAGTTAAAAATAGGAATTTACCACCTTCAAGGGCGTGGGGTATGCCTGCCAGTTCCCCAATAAGCGTTTTTCCACTGGCAGTGGCTGATACCACCAGTAGATTTTCCTCTTCCAGGAGTCCTGCCTGAAGTGCCAGAACCTGAACTGGTAAAAGGTGGGTTCCCTGGCTTTTTAAAGATTTTTTAAAGGCTTCCGGGATATCCAGACTATCAATTCTGACTTTAGGAAGAGTATCTTTTTTAGTGGTTACTTTATCGTATAAAGTAAGTTCTCGGTTTTTGAGCGGATCGAAGCGTGGGTCAAAGACACTCAGTACTTTCGAAAGATCACCAGTTTCATCCAGCATTTTCCTGAATCTGGGGAAGGTGCTCATGTCGTATGAACGAGATTTTAGCTCTCTTTTTATCTCGTTTTCTGCGCATACCCTGCAGAGATAGTCCCCGTGATAGAGGTAAGATTTTTCCCTCTGGATCAATGTTATGAAACCTTCAAAAGTGCAGTGCCTGCATATAAGAGTGTAATTATATTTTATATTCAATGATTGGAGGAATTCTTCTGTATCGGGGTCCCGGCCAACCAGGAATACGTTCTGTTTCCGCAGGACCTTGACTGCTTCACTGGGAGGCAGGATGATCTCCTTGTCTTTGGTGACTATGAACTTGTGGATCTTTAGCTGACCATCCACCCTGCGAAACTTAATGTAACCATTGAAGAAAGGTGTTCTTCGATTATTCAAAGCACCCTTTGAACTTCCAATGGGGAATAATTCCACAATCTTCTTTTTACGTCTTAAAATTATCATTTTACCATTACTTGTCAAAAATTCATGTATTCATCTTAAAATCGTTATTCACAGGATATACGCAATATATCCATTTAAAACGTATTATTCTAGTTTATATTCCTTCACATATATCTATTTCATTAAAATTAAAAACACACTTAGTTAAAGCTATATGAACCCATGGTATCCATTTTAGGGACCAATTTTAGTGAAAAATTAGATTCGGGTATGCAAAACCTACAGAACCACCTAAACATGTGCAAAACTTACTTACCCCAGTGCCAAACCTAAAATTAATTATCATAAAATCGAAGAAACCAGACTTATGATGAAATTAAAGTTTACAAATTAACCATCAAAAAAATAATTAAGGGGATAATTTTATTTTTTCCATTGTTTCAACCCGTTCTTCATGGTATTCTGCCACGTTAATTTCCTCTATGGTGCCCTTTATCTCCATATCCGAATAATTTATCTGATCAACCAGTTCTTTGCAGGTCCACTGTTCTATGGAATTACCAATGCCAATATGGGGGATGAAGGGGAGGTCCATTCGGAGTTCATCAGCCAGTTTCCCTGAATAAAGACTATCGTGAAGTTTGAGTATCTTGCTGTAACCCTCATCTGGCACCAGGAAAACATGCCAGTAGGGGGTGAATGCATCTTTTTCCATAACTGCACATCTTATGGCAAATTCTATCCTACTGTGATCTGCTGCTCTTCTTTTAATTTCTTCAATGAATGTTTCTGGTCTCTGGTTGAATACTGGAAAAACAAGGGTAAAATGGGGCTCCACCACACCATGATAAAGCTCGTCATTTTCTTCCCGGAACTCCTGAATCCACTGGTAATCCTTCTGATTAATTTTAGGATATGCTAGAGCTAATAATGACATTAACTGGGCCTCCGCACTTTGAATCAAACTGAATTCTGTCATAAATTGTTAGGGGAATGGGAAAATAGTAACCCACCCCTATAAAGAAATTTCCTAAAGAGCTTTTTCCTGTTCTTCCAGTTTTTCTTTTAGAAGTTTTTCTGCCTGTTCCCTCAGTATAAATTTCTGTATCTTTCCACTAGCAGTAAGGGGGAATTCATCCACAAAGAACACATGTTTGGGTACCTTAAAACGGGCAATCTTGGTTCGGGCGTAGTCCCGGACATCTTCCTCGGTAAGTTCTGCATCTTCTTCCAGGATGATACAGGCCCCCACGATTTCTCCGTACTTCTCATCAGAGATTCCCACTACCTGCACGTCAAGAACTCCGGGCATGGTGTATAAAAATTCCTCGATTTCACGGGGGTAAATGTTTTCTCCTCCACGGATGATCATGTCCTTGATACGGCCCACTATGGAGTAGTATCCTTCTTCATCCACACTTGCCAGATCCCCACTGTGGAGCCATCCATCTTCATCTATGACTTCCCTGGTTTTATCCGGCATTTTGTAGTAGCCCTTCATAACATTGTACCCTTTACAGCATATTTCCCCGGTCTGGTGGGGTCCCAGGGTTTCTCCTGTTTCAGGGTCCACGATTTTAACTTCACATTCTGGTAAGGGTTTGCCCACTGTTTCCACCCTCTTCTCCAGGGGGTCATCCACACTGGTCTGAGTGAATCCAGGTGACCCTTCAGTTAATCCGTAAACACTGGTTATCTGGGTCATGTTCATATCGTTGACCACCCTTTTCATGGCCTCAATGGGCGGGGTGGAGCCTGCCATGATCCCGGTTCTGAGGCTGGAAAGATCGAACATATCAAACATAGGATGACTGTACTCGGCAATGAACATGGTAGGCACCCCATATAGGGCTGTGCAGCGTTCCTTTTGAACCGCAGCCAGAACCAGTAGTGGGTCAAAAAGTTCAACCATTACCATAGTGGCCCCGTGACTGAAGGTGGCCATCACTGCCAGTACAATACCGAAACAATGGAAAAGGGGCACAGTTATGCATAACCTGTCTTTTTCGGTGAATTTCTGCCTCTCACCAATGTAATATCCATTGTTCAAGATGTTACGGTGAGTTAACATAACACCCTTGGGAAATCCAGTGGTTCCGGAGGTGTACTGCATGTTAACCACTTCATCATTGGTAACAGATGACTTGATCCGCTGGAATTCCTCATCATCTGCGTGGTTTCCCAGTAAGAGTAGTTCGTTAGTGTTGTACATTCCCCTGTGCTTTTCCTGGCCCACGTAGATCACACTGTCCAGGAATGGGAATTTTTCACTGTTGAGTTTACCCCTTTCCTGGGTTTTAAGTTCAGGGATGAGTTCATAAACTATCTGGATGTAATCAACATCCTGGTATCCATCAATAATCGCCAGGGCCTTCATATCTGATTGTTCCAGTACGTATGCCAGTTCATGGCTTTTGTAAGCGGTGTTAACTGTGACCAGAACTGCTCCGATCTTGGAGGTTGCGAACAACATGGTAAGCCAGTCAGGCACGTTTTTGGCCCAGATACCCACGTGGTCTCCCTTTTTTATTCCTATTTCCAGGAAACCCTTGGCCAGGAGGTTGACTCTCTCATCAAACTCCTGGTAGGTGAAACGAAGATCTCGGTCAGGGTATACCATGAATTCCTGATTGGGATCCTTTTTTACCATTTCTTCCAGGAAATCACCAATAGTAAGCTCACTAAAAACCATTTTAAAAACTCCACGTTTTACAATCTTAAATATGTAGGTTTGACTTTATTTTTTTGAATAATTAGTTCCCTTCGAATATATTTTCCCAATACAGGTTATTTAGCGTAATTATCTATTCATCTGAACTAAGCTATTTACAGGAACAAGATTATTTACCTGAAATAAACCCTTATGAAATTAGGTTATTTACCTGAAATATGCCATTTAGATAGTATTAGGAATTTATTTACCGGGAATTAGGTAAGTTATTTACCTGAATAGTCATCTAGATGTTCTTCCAGTTTTTTCCTTATATCATCGGGTATTGGTCGTGATTTCTGCTGTATGAAGTCATAGTTCACCAGGACTGCAGTTCCTTTTGCTTTAAGGTGTCCTGATTGCCATGCTTCGTGGTATGTGGTATAGGAACTGTTACCAATTCGTATTATACTGGTTTTTATTTCCACATCATCTCTGTAGTACATCTGTCCCAGGAATTCGAAATCGGTTTTAACCATTATCAGTTTCCATTTCTCGTAGCTGAGGTCGAGATCTGGGGTGAATAATCGGTAAATCTCGTTTCTTGCCAGTTCAAACCATTCAGCAAGTACTATGTTGTTTATGTGTCTTAATCCGTCTGAGTCTCCAAATCGCGGTGTTACTGTAATAGTGTACATGTATAAGTATCTCCAATTTTTATAAAAGGGTCTCCCTCATTTTAGAAGGGAGTGTAAACCACTGCCAACATTTTTGAATCTTTTTCTTTGGCATGTACGTGGTGAGGAACCACTGAATCGTAGTAAATGCTGTCTTCAGGTTCTAAAAGGTATTTATCCTGCCCGTAAAGCACTTCTATCTTTCCCTGGATAACATACAGAAATTCTTCACCTTCATGGGATGCCAGCTCGTAATCCTGGTTTTCAGTGGGGTGGACATCGATGATGAATGGTTCCATGTGCCTGTCCCCCTTCCCATAGGCCAGTGAGTAGAATTCCAATGCACTCTGGTTGCTGTGTTCGCCAAGTCCCTGACCAGAAAATCGGATTATGTTATCTGATTTTCCAGATTTAACCATGAAAGGGCCTCTGTGAGGGGCATCATCCAGGAAGGTGCCCAGGCGTACTCCCAGTGCCCGTGCAATTTTTAAAAGAGGAGTTAGTGATGGTACCAGTGCTCCGCTTTCCAGGTCTTCTATGAGTTCAACACTGCTATAACTGGCATCGGCCAGTTCTTCCACCGAAAGTTTTCGATCTTCTCTTAACTGACGGATTTTCGCTCCAACTTTGTTCTCCTCATTCATTCAAATCACCTTAATTTCATAAATATTAAATTTTTCAATTTCATAATTTTCAATTCATAAACGTAAACTTTAATCATGTAATTTTTAGCATATTTTATAGTATATCTTAATTTTAGTATACCTGAAAATTATACTTTAGTTACTTAAACATTTTTTTAAATATTACACCCACCCATCCATGAGACCCATTAAAATAGGTTTTAGGGAACGGTGACTAAATGTTTCATCATTTTCCATATCTGCAACTTAATAAAAAAAGTTGATTTATTGGATTTACCGATTATTTCCCGGAACATATTGAATTTATTGATTATTTTCCAGAAACATATTGAATTTATTGATTATTTTCCAGGAATACATCCTGAATTATCAATCTAATTTATGGATATAATCTCAGGGAGTGGTTCCATTGGTGGGAGTGGTGTTGACGGTTGTGTTGTTAGTGGTATTGGTGGTATTGGTGATGTTAACCTGAATATGTTTTACAATGTGAACCGGGGTGAAGTTGGAATCACCGATCTCACTGATCTTCTGATCACCGTTTAAATTAAAGTTCGATGGAATTAATCCCACCCCAATATCGGTACCTATGTTTAAAGCATTGGCACCTGAAGCAGCCCCGTAGGCAACCAGTGCAATCATTAGAACAATGAACAGAGTTCCTGATTTTTTAGGAGTCATTTAAATTACCTTTCATCTAACATAAAACTATCAATCACTTAATAACCCCAGTTAATCAAATACCATGGGATTTAATGATAAATTCAGGTTAATAATTTAATTCTTTGAATTAATTATTTAATTTAGTTAGATTTCTGTAGATTAATATCTCAAAACACCTTTAAATAGAATAGCCCTACTGCATAACTCAACAATTAAGCTAGAGTATGGAGTAATAATGTCTTCATCACGAAAATTCCTTTTACCCGGCAGATATTCTGTTATCTGGATTAAAATGAAATAAAGAGGATAGTTTTATTCCACAGTTACACATTTTGCCAAGTTTTTTGGTTTATCCGGGTCAATGCCTCTCTGCACACTTATATGGTAAGATAATAACTGTAAAGGCACCACGTAGATCAGGGGTGATATTAATTCACTGATCTGGGCAGGGAATTTTATCATATCACTGGCTTCATATTCCAGGACATGATCATCAATTGATCCAAGACCTATAACCCGTGCTCCTCTGGCTTTAACTTCTTCCACGTTACTGAGGGTCCTATCGTGACTTTTACCTGGAGGTACCACCGCTACCACGGGCACATCATCATCTATAAGGGCTAATGGTCCATGTTTAAGTTCACCAGCTGCATATCCCTCACCATGAATGTAGGTTATTTCTTTGAGTTTCAATGCCCCCTCCATGGCTGTGGGGTAGGAAAATCCTCGGCCAATGAAGAAGAAATCCTGGGCATCCTTGTACTTAGCTGCCATTTCTTTGATTTCATCTTCAAAGGAGAGTACTGTTTTCATGTAATCTGGAATCAGTTGCAGTTCATCTAAAAGCTCCCTGTTTTTACCCATACATGCTGCCAGGAGGTATATACAGGTTAATTGACTTATATATGTCTTGGTTGCCGCTACACCTATTTCAGGTCCTGCTCTGGTGAATATAACATAATCAGCTTCCCTTGTAGCTGTACTACCCAGTACGTTAACAATTGTGAGGGTTTTTGCCTTTTTATTGGCTATTCTAAGGGCTTTAAGAGTATCAGCTGTTTCTCCTGATTGGCTGATGAATATAACCAGTGACTCGGGATCAATGGCTTTTTCTGAGAATTCAAACTCCGATGCCAGCATTACATCTGTAGGCAACCCTAAAAGACCTTCAAAAAGATATTTTCCAACAAGTGAGGCATGATATGATGTTCCACATGCTACAAAGGTGATGCGTTTGAATTTGGGGAATTTTTTGACGATCTCCTCAATATCTGAAACTTCAAAAAGGGTGTTTTTAACTGCTTCTGGTTGTTCATGAATTTCTTTCAGCATGAAATGGGGATAACCACATTTTTGGGCCATTTCAGGAGTCCATTTAATGGTTTCGATTTTCTTTTCAATTACCTGTCCATCCACATCCTTTACAGTGATACCATCAGCATCAATGATGAATGTTTCATGGTCTGCCAGGTAAATAATCCGTCGTGTATGTTGCAGTATGGCTGGAGCATCAGAAGCCAGGAAGTATTCGCCGTTTCCCAGGCCCAGTATGAGTGGACTTTCCTTCCGAACTCCCATGATCTTGTTGGGTTCATCTACACTGACAACTGCAAAGGCATAGGAACCATGTAACTTACTGATAGCTTTATTCATGGCATCTTCCATGCCAAGCCCTTCTTTATGGTATTTTTCAATGAGATGAGGAATAACCTCTGTATCAGTTTGGGATACGAACTGGTGCCCTTCACGTATCAACTGGTCTTTAAGTTCCTTGTAGTTTTCTATGATACCATTGTGAACCACTGCAATTTTTCCTTCACAATCAGTATGCGGATGAGCATTTTCCTGGGTTGGAAGGCCATGAGTGGCCCAGCGAACATGACCTATGCCCATTTCTCCGGGAAGTTCTTCCAGGTGGAGTTCCTCTGAAACTTCGTCAATTTTTCCCCGGTCTTTTCTGATCTGGATTCCAGAAGATGAATAAGTAGCAATACCCACTGAATCATAACCTCTGTATTCCAGGCGCTGAACACAATCCAGGAGCACAGGTGCTGCTTTATTACTTTTAAGTATACATCCCACAATTCCACACATATTAATTTCACCCAAGTAAGTGTTTTTTTAAAGTTTAGGTAACGTAGTAAGTAATGCCAATCTATTATAATCCCAAGTTATAATTCTATTATAATCCTAATCTATTATTATAATCCCAAACTATAATTCTATTATAATCCTAATCTATTATTATAATCCCAAACTATAATTCTATTATAATCCTAATCTATTATTATAATCCCAAACTATAATTCTATTATAATCCTAATCTATTATTATAATCCCAAACTATAATTCTATTATAATCCTAATCTA
>NZ_AMPO01000012.1 GCF_000302455.1 Methanobacterium formicicum DSM 3637 | reverse complement strand
GTGTGGTGTTTCTTTTTAACACTGCACGCCCCCCCCCCCCCCCCCTTAATTTTCACATATTTTTATTTCACTACTTGTTTTAAATTGGATACTTATATTTCCCGTTTTGAGTCAGTAGTTGTTTTTAACCAATTTTCATGCATTTTTTCTAAAAATATTGATTTACCTATTTAAAAGCAGGGTTTACTCTTTTGAGACTTAATAATCATTTTTTAAGATAAAATACTTACTTGTAAGAAAATATTCTCCTTTTTCGGAGAAAGTATTCAATCTGTTTTAGAAGAATGTTTTCGTTGGAAGAATGGTTTTGTTTAGATGAGGATATTCCATTTTCTTGAGATCAGTTCCTCACTTTTTTTTCGAAGAAAAATCAGTTTTTTAAGAGAAAATACGCACATGTCTTGTGGTTAACTTTTTTGATAATATTTTCAGGTTTATAAGCTGATCCTGGCACAAAAATAAAAAATCAATTTTTCATGATTTTTTTTAAAGTAAAAGTGAAAACTTTATATAGTGTTTGTTCTAAAAGTGAGTTACAGTGGGGTGGGGAATTATAGAGCAAGTGTCATGTAGTGACAAGTGAATTTGCTTCCTAAATAATTAATACCCATTTGAAAAGTCGGAATAATGAAATAAATATCAAATAAATTGTTTAAAATAAAAGGAGGATTTAAATGCATATTATGGAAGGTTTTCTACCATGGCAATGGTGCCTTTTCTGGTACATAGTAGCTCTGCCAGTGGTGGCTTACGGTATTATACAGATTAAGAAGATAACAGATGAACATCCAGAATCCAAACCCTTACTTGCAGTTTCAGGGGCATTTATATTTGTTTTATCATCATTAAAACTACCTTCAGTTACGGGTAGTTGTTCTCATCCAACTGGTACTGGTTTAGGTGCAGTATTATTCGGCCCAGCAGTTACCAGTGTTCTGGGAGCTATTGTCCTTGTTTTCCAGGCACTGCTCCTGGCCCATGGTGGACTGACCACTCTGGGTGCCAACATTGTCTCCATGGGAATTGTGGGACCGGTTGCAGGATGGCTGGTCTACAAAGGAATTAAAAGTGCAGGCGGACCCCCACTTGTGGGAATATTCCTGGCAGCATTCTTTGCAGATCTGTTAACCTACGTGACCACGGCAATCCAGCTATCCCTGGCCTTCCCGGTACCTACCTTTACTGCAGCATTCACCAACTTCATGATCATATTCGCAGTCACCCAGATACCACTGGCCATAGCAGAAGCACTCTTAACTGTGGTTATATTCGATTACATCATGAAACTCAGACCGGACATCCTGGAACAGTTAAAGGTTATCGGGCCTCGTGTTAAGGATAAAGTGAAGGCGGTGGTGTAGATGAATAGTAAATACTACATCCTCATCCTGGCCCTGGTGGCTTTAATCGCCATCATACCCCTGGCCATGTACAATGGAATGGGTGAAGATCAGGGTTACTTCGGCGGAGCCGATGATGCAGCAAGTACAGTAATTGAAGAAACCGGATACCAGCCCTGGTTCAGTTCCATCTGGGAACCACCCAGCGGTGAAATCGAAAGTCTTTTATTTGCACTTCAGGCAGCTATAGGGGCCATTATAATAGGTTACATCCTGGGATACTATAATGGACAGGCAAAGGAACGTAAGAGGATTCGAAAAGAAAGTGAAGCCAAATCAGGTTTTAATGGATCAGAAAAAACAGAACCTGAAAACTAAAAAAATAGGTAGAGGTAAAGGTGAATCAGTACTTAAAGTAAACTGGAAAATATATAAAGTAAAACATATTAAATAGAATTTGAATATGTTTAAAGTAACTTTGTACTGATTGCAGGTGTAACTTTATATGTTTGAAAACACTCTGGATAACTACGCACACTCCAATGGCCTTCGAGATATCAACACTCTCTTTAAGGTTTTGTTTGGAATTTCAACCATGCTGGTGAGCCTGATATCCACATCACTTGTAGTACCTTTACTGATAACTATTTGCATATCTTTTTTAATTATATTCCAGGCCAAAATCCCCTGGAAATTTTACCTTAAATTTTTAACCATCCCCCTTACCTTTGGATTATTTTCATTTGTTTTCATGTCCCTTTTTTTCGGTGTAGGGACCCACATCCTGGATCTGGGGATATTCAACCTGGCAGTTACCGAGGATGGTTTCAATCTGGGTCTGCTCCTTTTTGCCCGGGTAATGGGTGGTTTCACCTGCATGGCCTTCCTGGCACTCACCATTCCCATGACCGAACTATTCAGTGAACTGGAACGCATTAAAATTCCCCAGATAATCACTGAACTGGCCATGTTAATGTACCGTTACATATTCCTCTTTTTAGATGAGGGTATCAACATGTACCATGCCCAGGAAACACGTTTAGGATATTCATCCTACAAAAAATCATTCAAATCAATGGGAATGCTGGGAAGCAACCTGTTTATCCGAACCTGGGTGAAGGGTGAACAGGCACATCTAGCCATGGAATCAAGATGCTATGATGGTTCCATTAAAACAATGAAAGAACCCGAAAGCATAAAAAGCATAGGAATCCTTAATATATCTTTACTCATACTTTTTGAGGCATGTCTTATTTTTGTAGTTTATTTAACTGGAAGCTTCACAGTCATTTAAGTAGGAAATAGCTGTGTTTTTTAGGGTCTAATGGTTATGTGAGGATGGTTAATGTAGTTAGTGTATTACTTGATACTTAAAGAGAAGATGAAAATGTATTACAATCTGGAATTTATTACAATCATTAATGTGGTAGATAATCATGAATGTAGTTGAAACAGTGGATGTCACTTACCAGTATCCCGATGGAACCAAAGCACTCAATGAAATAAATTTCACTGCCCCCGAGGGCAAGATCATTGCACTTCTAGGTCCCAATGGTGCTGGAAAATCCACACTATTTTTACATTTTAACGGAATCTTAAAACCCACCACCGGGTGTGTGAAAATAGAGGGAAATCCAGTAAATTATGAAAGAAAAGGATTAAAAAAGTTAAGACAGAGGATTGGAATCGTTTTTCAAAATCCGGATGATCAACTTTTTGCCCCTACAGTTGCCGAAGACGTGGCCTTCGGTCCCCTGAACCTGGATCTGCCCAAGGAAGAAGTTGAATCCCGGGTTGAGGAAGCCTTAAAACGTGTGGGTATGGAAGGCTTTGAGAATAAACCTCCACATCATTTGAGTGGCGGACAAAAAAAGCGGGTGGCAATTGCAGGAATCCTGGCAATGCAGCCCAAGATAATGGTTCTGGATGAACCCACCAGTGGTCTTGATCCCAGGGGAGCATCCCAGATAATGAAGTTACTCTACAAACTCAACCGGGAAGGAATTACCATTATCATATCCACCCACGATGTTGATCTGGTCCCACTTTACGCCTACCAGGTTTACATAATCAGTGAAGGCAATATAATTAAGGAGGGATCACCTCAGAATGTTTTTGCTGATGTGGAAACCATCAGAAAAGCTAACCTCCGACTGCCCAGAATCGCCCATCTCATGGAAATACTACAAAAAAAGGATAACCTCCCCTTTGATAAACCGTATCCCTTAACCATTGGAGAGGCCCGTCAAAAACTTTTAAAAGAATTTGGAGACTGAATTCTTATTTTTTTCCCTATTTTCATCTGATATATGGTTATAATTGAGTAATTCATTCAATATCCTGTAAAAACTGTATTGCCCGTTGCCATAACAATTCAGATGATTTTCTATTGTAATCTTCTGAATCTGGATCAGCAAACAGGTGTCCTGTGACCGGATACTCAAAATATTCAAAACTGGCGCCAGATTGATGGACACTCTTTGAAAATTCATCGATCAATTGTTGATTTTTCCACGGATCTTTAGCTGCATAATGAACCTGAACCGGGACACTTGATGGCCACCTTTCAATACCAATCATATTAAGAGGTAAAGCAGCGTGAAATAAAAGACATCCCCTGGCACCAGGCTTTGTTCCAGCAAGTAACTCAGCCGATGTTCCTCCATTGGAAAACCCTGCATAAACTGTTTCACTGGGAAAATCTTTAACTGAAGAAATGGTACGAGAAACCATTTCCGCGATTCCAATTTCCTCAAATTTTTCCAGTGCTTGTTCCATATCATCAAATGTTTCACCATTATAAAGATCTGGAGTGAGAACATTATGTCCTTTATCTTTTAACATTTCTGCAGTTTCAATTATTCCACTTCGAAGCCCTAAAACTGAATGAAAGATTACTATATTTGTCATAAATTGCTCCCTTTTTAAATATAAATATTAACAATTTTTTAATCTGCAATCTTAATGGCCTTGGTAGGGCAGGAAGTGGTGCAGAATCCGCAACCAATGCACTTCTGGTTATCCAGTTCCACAGTCCAGTCTTCCTCCATTTTAATGGCATTTACTGGACAGAGGCTTATGCATTCACCACAATCCATGCATTTTTCTTCATCCTTTTTAACCACTTTCTTAATGGGATTAAGCTGGATACCTTCCTTCTCCATGTACTTGATTCCTTCTTCTGCCTCACTGCCGCTAATTTCTATGAGCATTTTACCACCTTTGGGGGTGATATTTGCCTTGAGTATGTTGAAGGTCACGTCGAAGTTCTTTATCAGGTCCGAGATCACGGTCTTATTCACGATACTGGGGGAAAAGTTAAGCCAGGCTTTCATTGTGAACCACCTTCCTTGTTATTCTGGGAACAAATTAATCTGGAGATATCCTCCGCAGTGATCATCCCCTTAACCCTGTTTTCCCGGTCAACTAGGGGCACACCGGATATTTCATGTTTATCAATGCGTCGAGCAACCAGTTCCACTGGTTCATCCTCCATGGCCACAATCACCTTCTTGGTCATTACATCGGTGAGCTTCCGGCTATCCTTGGCCACTGCATGGGCAATATCCCAGCTGGTTACAATACCCATGAGGCGGTCAGCATGATCCACCACCGGAAGGTGGTTGATGTTGTTTTCCACCATTTTCCGGGCAACACCAGAAATAGCCTCTTCAGCACGGGCAGTGATCACTGGTTTGATCTTCAAATCCTGCACCATAATGGATGGCCGTTTAATCTCAAGAGGTTTGACTGTGCATCCGTAGGATGGTAAATTATTCACCGGTTGAGTCAGGAAGAATTCACCATTATCAATCCATTTTTTAAGTTCCTCTGCTATTTCCAGTGCCTTTTTTAAGGAGGAAAGTGGAGATGTCTGTACTTCATTTCCATTGATTTCAATCTTACCGGTTCGAAGTTCCTGGTAATTGGTTTCCATCATCGCAGGACGGCTTCTGCGGGGAACACCATAATCATAAATATTACAGCTTATATCTGCATCACTGATACCGGTACGACGGGCAATATCCTCATTTAAAACTGGGATGGGAATACCAGCACCCACATAGAGCGTGGGACCGTACTTGGGCATGGTAGCTCCCCGAAGATAATCTGCATCCATCTGTTTAAGGTCACCCTTGAGCATCAGTGTACCGGCGGAATCTACAGGAACACCATTCCTGCGCTCACCCTCAGTGGCGTGCTGAGTTCCCTCACCCATAATATATCCCTGGCTTCCACACAGGAATATCCTGGTGCCCAGACCAATGGTCTGGAAGTAGGGGTCATTTAAAAGTGGGCTGAGCTCCCCGGCACTGGAGTAACTCACATTACCCATCTGAGGTAGTAGAGTGCCCATGTAAGTGTAAATGGTTTCCTCAGTGGAGTTTGTGGCTGCAGCGTAGTTCTGGTAACAGTTCCTGGGGTTAACCATAACTGCCTGGTTAAGGTTTTCCAGACTGAGGAATGTGTGAACATCAGTACGGGGATAACAATCTGTTCCGTAAGCTTCTGCCACCAGTTCAACCTCTTTTCCCCGGACCAGATCTTCCAGAAGATGAGCACCACCATAATCTAAGCCAATATCAGGGTTACGATGTGGTTGTGTGGCCCCAACATAGGCATCCACAGCAGCCAGACCAGAATAGGCCTCCACACCATTTAAGTAGGTGCGACTCATCTTGATAGGCGGATCAGAGTGTCCGAAGTTGAAGAATGCACCGGAAGAACACATAGCACCAAATGTACCGGTGGTGACAACATCCACCTCTTCTGCAGCTTCTCCTGCACCTTTCTCCTGCACAATACGGGTCATCTCAACCGCAGTAACCACAACTGCGTCCCCGGCTTTAATTTTTTGGTTTATTTCCTCTATGGTCTTCACTTTTTTCACATCCGGTGCCTTTTAATAATAATCCCCTTTGATGGGGAAGAAATAATAATATCAATGATTTCTAAGCTATTTAACCCGAACATCATATATTTATTTTTCCATAATTAATATCCAAATTTGTTACCTGGAATTTCATTTATTAAATGATTCCACTTAAAGGAGTTTATTTTCAATTAAAGGAATTTTCACTAAAGATTTCTTTCATTGAATCTTATTTAGTAGGATTTTCCCTCATTGAAGTAAAATAAAACAATTTACTCATTAAACAGAATACCTTTAAGTTCCTCTAAATTCATGGTAATCAAGTGCTCAGCTCTTGGTTCTGCCAGTATTTTAAACTGTTCCAGTTCGGTTTCCAAATAGAGCTCGTTTAACACATTCTGAAGTTCGGGAACTGGTTTATCGATAATTCTCCTTATATCCTGCAGGTTTTCATCAGACAACTTGGGTATATATGCCCGTATACCTTCTTCGTATGCTTCGACCCCGTTTATGTCCTTGGAAACATAATCATTAATTACAAATGTGGGCATGGTTTCCACTCCACGCAGTATCCTCCACATATCATTGGTTTTAACTTCTACTCCCAACAATTCCTCCACACATTTAGCTGCTTTTTTGGCCCGGTCATTACTACCACGGCCGTAAACTACAGAGGCAAGGATCACGCCTATTAAAACAGCGAAGAACACGTATAATTGATGTTCACCAAGAGATGAAAGAGGATATCCTGCAAAATAGAATATAATACCTACAAAGAATGCAGTTCCAGCTATGAATGTTAAAACTGCTAAAATAATTGCGATTGGTTTATTCTCGATCAATTCTTACACCCTTTACTATCATTTCACTGTTTATTTATATATAAAGCCCTAAATTTAATTAATCTTTTAACTAAATTAATTGATCCTTAAAATATTAATCTTTAAAATTATATGTCAAGAAGAACATATTAAAAGTGGAGATAACATGAAAGAAGAGTTAGATCTGGACTTACTGGAAAAAACACTGAAATCAGTGGAAAAACATGTTGACTACGCTGATATGCGGGTTAATGAGAGTGAAAACACTGTTATTGTAATGAAGGATGGAAAAATCCAGGAAATCAGATCAGGATCGGATCTGGGTGCCTGTATCCGTGTTTTAAAGGGAGGGGCATGGGGATTTTCCTACACCACCCGGTTGGATCGTCTGGATCATGTGGCAGAATCTGCACTTAAACTGGCCAGTGCCCTTTCCAGTGATGTGGAACTGGCACCAGCTGAGGTTAAAACCGATAAAATATCTTCAAATGCCCGCATCAAACTATCTGATGTGTCCCTTGAGGATAAAAAAGGAGTTATGTCCGAGGTGGAGAAGGCTGCCAACCTGGATAAAGTGGTCAGCACCACTGTTAACTACGTTGATTCTGAGGGAACCACAATGTTCCTAAACTCAGAAGGATCCTCCATTACCATGGAAGAAAACAGGGTTGCTTTGTTTTTAAATGCAGTAGCTGCATCCGAAAGCGGCATTCAATTTGGACACAAGAGTACTGGTGGTGCAAAGGGTTTTGAAGTAATTGAATCCGAAGACCTGGAACTAATGGGAAGAACCGCTGCTACCAAGGCAGTCCGGTTACTGGATGCCAGTCTACCCCCATCCGGACGCTATCCTATAATTATGGACCCGGAACTCACCGGAGTCTTTATCCATGAAGCAGTAGGTCATGCATCTGAAGCTGACCTGATACTGCAGAATGACTCCATTTTAAAGGGAAAAATGGGAACTCAAATTGGTTCACCCTTGGTTACCATTGTAGATGATGCCAGTATGGATGCATTTGGCTATTATGCTTACGATGCGGAGGGTACCAAGACCAGTGAAAACGTACTGGTTCAAGATGGAGTTTTGACATCCCTTTTAAGCTCCAGGGAAACAGCAGCCAAACTCAACATATCATCCAGTGGAAATGCACGCTCTGGAGTTGGGGATCAGCCCATAGTCCGTATGAGCAACACCTACCTTAAACCCGGCCAGATGAGCTTTGAAGAATTGATCGAAGATATGGATCATGGAATATACCTTAAGGGATCACGTGGTGGTCAGGTAGATACCGGTAAGGGTGTTTTCCAGTTCAATGCTGCTGAATCATTCTTAATAGAAAATGGTGAAGTTAAAGATCCCCTCCGTGATGTGTCTCTCTCGGGTAATATCCTGGAAATACTGCAGAAAGTTGATGGCGTTGCATCTGACTTCCACTTAGGAGTGGGATTCTGTGGTAAAGCAGGTCAAACAGCTCCAGTTGGAGATGGAGGCCCACACACCAGGGTCAGTGAGGCAACAGTAGGTGGGGCCAGTTAAGGTAAGATCATCTGCTTGAAGGTTAATTTAAGATAAAATTAACACGTGAACTAACTCTAGTACATTCAATAATTGATACCGGTTGGACTTTAAAAAAATCATATTCAGAAAGGTTAAGCTGGAATAAAAATCAACATTTGGAGGGATATGGTGATAAGTGAGGAAGAAGGGGAATTTCTGGTAAAATTAGCAAGAAACACCATTGAAACCTACATTACTCTTAAAGAGATCATAAAAGTTCCTGATGATCTGGATCCCATCTTAAATGAGGAAATGGGGGCATTTGTAACCTTAACCCGTAATGGGGATTTAAGGGGTTGCATTGGATACCCAGAACCAGTAAAACCTCTGGCCCAGGCAGTGGTTGAGGTGGCTATAAGTGCAGCTACCGGAGACCCCAGGTTCCCACCAGTCACCGCAGCAGAGCTTAAGGAGATCCAGGTTGAAGTCAGTGTGCTCACCAAACCAGAACTGATAGAAGTTCAAAAACCTTCCGAGTACTTGGAAAAGGTAAAAGTGGGCAGAGATGGACTCATTGTGGAGATGGGAATGTACCGGGGGCTGCTGTTACCCCAAGTTCCAGTGGAGTGGAACTGGGATGTTGAAGACTTCCTGGCCAACACTTGTATGAAAGCTGGTTTACCTTCGGATTGCTGGTTAGAGGAAGGTGTTAAAATGTACAGTTTCCAATCCCAGATCTTTTCTGAGTAGTAATGATGTATTAATGGGATTCATGTATTGAAAAAAAGAGTTTAGTCTAATTCTAGAGATTCTTATAAACCTTCAGATATCCCATTATTAAAGAAATTTTTCACTGAACAATGGGTATTCGAATTGAATTAGTGATATTATAAATAAGAACAGAAACAATATTTTAGTACTATACTCATTATTATTATAGGAATATTTAGGAAATAATTAAAGAATTAAGATTTAGGGGATTATGGAATAATTTTTTAAGGAAAAGTAATTAGTAAAAAGTAGATATTGAATATCATTTAAACTTTATTATTGTTCTTAAAAACGTTTTAAAAAGATTATAATCTTTTAAAGTCTAAACTAATCCTATATAATCTATAATTTCATCCTAATAGTTAAGAAACCTATCATAAAATTAACGAAACCATCATAAATTAAGAAAAATGTGAAATAATGTTTTTACCTAACATACCCACCTCCGAGGAAGTAATTGACAAAGCATTCCGTCGGGCAAAAAAAGCTGCGGCCCGGGTCCGAACATCCAAGATCCACCGACAGCAAAAATCAAAGCGAATAGAAGAAGTACGAGTTCAGACTGCCTGCCAGGTGATTAAAGACACCTTTGAGGAAATTCTGGAGAAAACACCCCATGTGGAAGAACTCCCTATGTTCTACCAGGACTACATCGATGTAGCGGTGGGTGTGGATGACCTTAAAAAATCACTGGGAGCATTGAACTGGGCTAACGGAGTTTTAGAAAAACTACAAAACCAGTACACCTTTAAAATACGAAGATCACCTCCTGAAAACGCTTCACAGGTAAGAAGGGCTGCATTTGGGAGAATATCCTCTGTAGTGAAGCGTATAAGTGATGAACTTGACTTTTTAAACTACGCCAAACAGAAGCTGCGAAACGTCCCTACTGTGGACACCGATGCCACCACTGCAGTTATTGCTGGTTTTCCCAATGTGGGAAAATCAACCCTACTAAGACAGATCACCAATGCAGAACCAGAAGTAGCAGACTACCCATTCACCACCAAAGGAATTCAAATTGGACATTTCGAACTTCGCTGGCAGAAGTACCAGATCATCGACACTCCTGGGCTTCTGGACCGTCCAGTGCAGGAAATGAACCAGATAGAACTCAATGCTATGGTAGCACTGGAACATCTGGCAGATCTAATCCTTTTCATATTTGATCCATCACAAACCTCAGGATTCCCTGTGGAAAACCAGATAAACCTGTATTGGGAAATAAAAAAGATATTCAGAAACACTCCAGTTCGTTCCATCTTCAATAAAATGGATCTGGCAGATGATGAAGAAAACATTAAGTACATTGAACAACATATTGATACTAGTGATAAGCCCCTGATGGTCGCTGCCTCTGAAGGTAGTGGTATATCAGAGATAATCAAAATATTAGAGGAATTCAACAGGGAAAATAAGATTAATAGGGGAGAATAATCTTCTCTGCAACGTTTTATAACGTTAGTTCCTTTGATTGGGGGAAATCCCAGCTTATCATATAAGAAATTTCCCTAAAAATTTGGATAGTTTTAATGGTTATGTGAGGGATTTCTATGGATGAAAAGAAAACAAAATTAGAACCCAAAGGCAAAGACACCAAGGAAGAAATTATATCCAAAGCTGCTGAAGTGAAAGATTCTGTTTCAGAAAAAGGTGAAGAGGTCAAAGTCAAAGCTGCAGGAGTAAAAGATTCTGTTTCAGAAAAAAGTGAAGATGTTAAAAATAAGGCTTCTGAAGCTAAAGATACTGTTTCCGGTAAGAGTAAAGAATTCCGTGAAAGTGCATCTGAGAGAACTGAGGAAATTCGCACTACAGCAGAGAAAATGGTTAATGATGTTTTCAAAACACTGCGTGAAAAGCAGGAAGACCTGGGAAAAACCATTAATGATTACACTGCACCCACTACACCTTACCTGGACCTCATTGACACACCTGAAGAGTTTGTACTCATAGCAGATCTTCCAGGAGTCGAAAAAGAAGCTTTATCCGTTGATGTTACTATTGAATCAGTGACAATCACTGCCACATTCCATGAGGGAATGGAAGGTGAAGATATTAATTACATAAAAAGGGAGCGAGGTTCTGGTGAAGTTACCCGTACCATCAAGTTACCTGCTGAGATCAAGATCAAAGAGGCCAGTGCCAATTTCGATGAATCCATTCTCACCCTGAAACTTCCCAAAGAGATTGCAGAAACCCAAAAATTAGAGATCAAATAAAACAACAGATCGAACATCTAAATTATTTGAGTCTGGGATTTTCATGGTTAATTCCCAGATGAACTTCTTTATTTTTTAGATTAATTTAATTATTCAAATCCTTACTAGTTTTACTGAATACTGATATTAATTAATGAATACATTGATTTTTGATGAATATTAATCCTGAAAATAAATTTAGTGATGAGTCTCTTCCTGTTAGAAATATAACTTTTTGATGGGGTATTATTGTTAAAAATAGAATTTTTTATGGATTTCTTATTGTTAGAGATATAACTTTTTGATGGGGTATTATTGTTAAAAATAGAATTTTTTAATGGATTTCTCTTAAAAATTAGAGTGGTACCCTAAAAATCAGTACCTAACTTTCCCAATGTGTCTGGTGCTTCCAGGGTCTTCGTTGTTGTAGTGGGCCAGGTAGTATATGAACCATTCCAGGGGTACTACCAGTATAAATGGTGCCAGTAATGGGTTTATGTCTGTATAATCCTGCATCCGGTATACTATGTTTTCTGCTCCCACTTTCCGGGAAAATTCAATTGATTTGCGGGTGAATTCATCTCCGGGGTAGCCCGCATCGAGGAATATTACTGGTATGTTTTTTTCCACTCTTTCAATGAGTCCGTGGCGGAATTCTCCGGAGTATAGTGGGCAGGCGTGTTTGAGTGCTCCTTCCATGAACATGGTCATGGCCAGTTTGTAGGCCAGTCCGTAGTTGGGGCCGCTTCCCATACAGTAGAATATGTCGTAGTTGGCATATTTTTTGGCCAGGGCTTTGTTATCTTCTTCAGTTTTCTTTAGAAGTTCCTGGGTAATTGATGGGATTTTCGCAAGATCATTAAGGACTTCTTGAGAGTCTGGTGAGTCTTCCATACCAAATAGGATCTGGTAAAGGCACATGAGCTGGGTCATGTAAGTTTTGGTGCCCAGTATTGCGGTTTCCCTGTTGCATCTGGTTAAAACCACATCTTGGGACTCCTGCATCATGGTACTTTGGTCTTCGTTTATGATGGATACAGTGTACATCCCCTCATTTTGTGCTCTTCGGAGTGCTGCTAATGTGTCGGCTGTTTCTCCGGATTGTGATGTTAAGATTACCCCTGCATTTTCATTCTGGAGTTTTTTATGGTAGTAGAATTCGTAACCGGTGTAAACTTCAATGCTCCGGTTTGAAGTGATATTCATAGCGTCTTTAGCTGAAAAACATGTTGAAAGGGAGCTTCCACATCCCACCAGGTATATTTTGTCGAACTCTTTTAATTTCTCACTTATTTCTATCATGTGAGATTTTTCAGATTCCATAGTGTTATTTAAAGAGTGGGGCTGCTCCATCATTTCTTCATACATCTTATAATGCATAATAGTCCCTCAATATTTGTATAATTATAATAATCAATGGGTTCCATTTCATTTAACCCGCTGAATTGTTTTATTAGTTAATTATCATTGTTTATTGCTACTTAATTAATTGATTATTTTTTAAATCAATTATCCATCCTCTAGTCATATATTTCAATCATGCTATAATAACTTCTCCTTTTAGGTGGACTACCATTTTCTAAAGTGTGAAATAGCTGCTCCACTTAACGGATGTGGTATGATTTATGTTAATGTGGTATGATTTATGTTAATAATTGCACTGCTTTGCTGTTCTAAAAGATTATGATGACTTCTATACTATCATGATCTTATCTGTTATACTTTTACCTTTTCAGTAGAAGATAATCTGGCCAGGCACACTGCCATTTCTGCCAGTTCTTCTGGTTGGTTCCCCACCATCACGATCATGGGCTCCTTTCCCCAGGCACCCTTATGGTAAATGACATCTGGAACAGTGTCTGAATTTTGTACTGCCACTTCAACCCCCCATGATATGGTACTTCCCTCTTTCTCGGATACTTTTGATGGTTCATGGGTCCGATCGTAGCTGGAAACCTTTAAACCGAGTTTACGGCACATATCCACCAGATCAGGGGTGTATTTAATATTCAGGGCGCTGCGCTTTTCAGGGTCATGCTTCATAACACTTAAAACCAGCCTGGCCATATGGGATGAAGCACCAAAATCCGGCCTGGAAACAGCTTTAGGAATACCTTTAACTGATGTTATGCGTCCAGGGATCCCTGCAACATCTTCTACAGTTTGGGCATTCTCTTTAGCCATTACAATGTTACTCCTGACCTCGGGAATTAACTGTGCAAATTCTGGTGATTCTTCCAGAATCTGTACTGCCCTTTCGAGCTTCTCTATTATCATGAATATGAGTTTAAAACCAATGGAATATAAGTTTTGGTGTAATGAGAGAATTTTTTAATTATTTTACCGGGAATTTTTTTCACAATTTTAACCAGAGCTAGATCTCTTTGGTGGTCATTATAATGATTGTTCTGTTACATGGGTATAACACCACACTACCTGCTCCATCAACTAACATAATTAAGTAATAAAAAACTATTTTAAGGGTATTTGATGTTTTTTGATGCATTAGATGAAGTTTTTTACCATTTAATACACAAAATACTCTATTTGTGGTTATTTTGGGTATAAAAAATAGTTTAAAAAGATTATAGTGCTTGATTAAATCATTATTCCTCATTTATTCCAATAAACTTAATTTTTATTCTGATTAAGGGCACATTTTGTTCTTGACATGCTTTTACCCGTGATAATCAATATTTCTATTCGGATAATCCCTAAATAATGTCTCAAATTTGCATGGAGTTTTGGAATATTGTTACAAGAGAACATCGCCTTCAAATCTCACGGCAAGTAAACCTTTGGGTTGTGGTGGGGTGGGATGCTAAAAAAGAAAGATCAGGACTGGGAATCCCCATCACCAATTCTGATTCTGAGGGTTTTAAATCTAAAAAAGCTCCATCTAAGGGTTTTTTTCGCAAAAATAAATGAAAAGATTTATATGCACAAAAAGACGATCTTATTGTGTCAGGAACTCTCTATCTGTGTTCAACTGACGTACAGACAAATGAGGGGGCATAATACTGAAGCAACAATGGTTGCTAGCCATGCTACTATTACTCGTAGTAGTCGCGCTAGTCCCTGGTATTAACTATGCCACCCCAAATCAGTCCGTTTCAGATAATTTCACGAACACAACCAACATCAGTGAGATAGTAGAAAACAACACAAACTCAAGCACTATTCAGAATACAACCACTGCGGTGGTTAGTGATACAGGAACCAATCAACAAGAAAACCAGACATCCAAAACCATCAATAATACTCAAAATAGTTCATCCGAAAACACTAACCAAACAGACACCATTCAAAATAACACTGCGGCAGCATCAGATGGAACCTACAATAATGTCCACGCATTATGGTTGAATGTGGATGACGTAAATAACGTCAATGTCAACGAATTAATAACAGCCGGAATAACGGATGTATTCGTCAAGGCAAACCGCATTACCGCTCCAACATATCAAACGGTCCTGACGACCATAATTAATAAACTACAAGGTACAGGAATACGGATCCATGCCTGGATAACCTGTTTCGTAGATGCAAATGGGAACTGGGTTGATCCTAAAGACAGTACAGTCACCGATGCACTGGTAAAAACCATAGCAGATATCACAACCAACTACGACATATCTGGAATTCACCTAGACTACGTTCGCTATCCTGGAACTGCCTACCAACACTCCGGAGGTACAGAAGCAATAACCAGCTTCGTCCAGAGAGTGTACACTACTGTAAAAAGTATTAAGACAAAAGTAGCAGTTTCAGCTGCGCTCATGCCTGAAGGAGCAGTCAATGCATACTATTACGGGCAAGACTACGCTCAACTATCCAACTACTTGGACTTCCTGGTTCCCATGATATATGAAGGGAACTACAAGGAAGACAATGAATGGATAACCACCACCACTGCTTACATTGTCAGTCACTCCACCAAACCAGTAGTAGCTGGTTTACAAACTTATCAAAGTGACAACAATGTGGTAGCACTATCGGCAGAAGAAATCAACCAAGATATAAAATCTGCCCTAGCTGGAGGAGCATCAGGATTTGCACTCTTCAGATATGGTTGGGTAGATAAAGATTTCTTCAAAAGCACTTCCACTACTACTTTCACGCGGGAGCAGATTGCTGCTGCTGCGGTGAATGTTAAGGCTTATATTGAGTCTAATAAGTGTTTGCCTAGTACGGTGAGTGTTGCGGGTGTTTCTGTGAATATTGCTCAGTATTTGTATCTGGCCTGTCAGGCTTCGGTACAGATCGGTAGTGGTAGTACTGGTGGGATAGCTTTGCCGACTGTGTCTGTTCCTGCTGGTTTCTCGGAAGAGATTACCAGTGGAAACGTTACTAAGTCGAATTATCTGGATCTGGCATCTAGGATAGTTTCCTATATGAACAGTAATGGCCAGGCCCCTATATATGGGTTGAATGGTCTGGGTAAAATCAGCTACCAATCACTAACCTACCTATACACCAGAATACTCGCTAGTTACTCTACTAATAACGCACTACCCACAACCATGACTGTTCTTTCATGGAAAACAGCTAACATACCCATTAACGACACACCTAACACTTCCACTACTACTTTCACGCGGGAGCAGATTGCTGCTGCTGCGGTGAATGTTAAGGCTTATATTGAGTCTAATAAGTGTTTGCCTAGTACGGTGAGTGTTGCGGGTGTTTCTGTGAATATTGCTCAGTATTTGTATCTGGCTGCTCAAGCTTCCATACAGATCGGTAGTGGCAGTACCAGTGGGATAGCTCTGCCAACTTTAACTGTTCCTGCTGGTTTCTCGGAAGAGATTACCAGTGGAAAGGTTAATCAGGCAGATTATCTGGATCTGGCATCCAGGATAGTTTCCTACATGGACAGTAATGGCCAGGCCCCTATATATGGGTTGAATGGTCTGGGTAAAATCAGCTATCAATCACTGGTTTACATGTACACCCGGGTTTTAGCCTATAGTGATGCCAATGATGCACTACCTAATTATGTGGTAGTAAAACCATGGTCCGCTGCTAACATACCAATCAATGGAACATCAACAACCGGCACCAGTTTCACTATAAGTGAAATTGCCGATGCAGCACTCAGAGTAAAGAACTACATAGAAAACAACAAAGCCATGCCCAACTATGTTCAGATGGGTAGCATTCAAGTAAACATGGCCCAATTCTTACACTTATTAACCACAGCCACAGTAAACCTAAATAACAAGAACACAGCTTCAATAGACTTAAACAGTGAAACATTACCATCTTCCAGCTATGAACAGATGAGTAGCGGTAACTTGTACCTGGCAGATTACGTTGATTTCGCTCGACGTATCGCAAGTTACATGGACGCCAACAACAAAGCCCCAGAATCTGGCTTGGTAGGCCTGGGTACAATCAGTTACCAATCCCAGATATACCTCTACTCACGAGTGTTAAGCTACTATGGTGCTAACGGTGAGTTACCCAACTATGCAACCATGAAACCATGGAGCAGTATTGTTGGAATCAGTGACCCTGTACCTGCAGATCTACTACAGTACCTACAGGCAACTACTAACTGTCAGGTTAACGACCCCAGTATAATTGCATTAGCCCAGAGCATAACCTCTGGTGCAACATCCAGCTATGATAAGGCCCAACGCATCTTTAATTGGGTGCGTGACAACTTAGAATATTCATATTACTACGACTCCCAGAAAGGAGCCCTTGGAGCTCTCTCTTCTGGAAGTGCGAATTGCTGTGATCATTCACATCTAATCGTGGCCCTTTCAAGAGCAGCTGGATTACCTGCAAGATACGTACATGGAGAATGTTACTTCCTCAGCAGTGGTAATTGGTATGGTCATGTATGGGCTCAGATATATGTAAATGGACAATGGTACAATGCGGATGCAACTAGCTCAAGAAATTCGCTAGGAGTAATCAACAACTGGGATACCAATTCGTGGACTTATAAAGGCACATATGCTTCGCTGCCATTTTAAAACACTTTCTTTTTTTCTTTTTTTTACACTCCCTAGCCCGGGCTATGCAAATTCAAGTGTAACATAGGGCATATTGAACCTTGAAATTTATTCCCTGAAATTTTTATCGTACATTA
Organism: Methanobacterium formicicum DSM 3637; assembly: GCF_000302455.1. NCBI lineage: Archaea > Methanobacteriati > Methanobacteriota > Methanobacteria > Methanobacteriales > Methanobacteriaceae > Methanobacterium > Methanobacterium formicicum. The sequence continues at coordinate 91,095 of NZ_AMPO01000012.1, read as the reverse complement.
ACATCAAAAAAATAATGATTATAATTTAAAAAGAATTGTTATTTAGGTTTTAAACTAATTATTGGCAATACTAATGATTTTATTTTTTAAATGGTTGTTATTTAGGTTTTAAACTAATTATTGGTAATAATAATGATTATATTTATTTTAAAAGAATTTTAGCAGTGTTTAAAACTACCTGGTGGAAAATCGGACTCTTTAATCTTTTTAATTATTTTACAGGAACTATCCAACGTAGATCTGTGGTAACCTTTAACTTTAACTACTTCTGCTTTTAAACCTCTTTCTTCAAGTTTTTCTCTTAAATTGTCCAGATCAAAGTTTTGATCAGGGCCAATTGCGATGATATCTGGTTTAACCTTGCTAACTGTGCTTAACATGTCAGTTTCACTGCCCAAAACTGCTTCGTCCACCATTTTCAGCATTTGAACCACTTCCCTGCGCTGTTTTTCAGGGACAATAGGCACCCTTTTCCTGGCACGCACAGTTGAATCCCGGGCCACCACCACTACCAGACGTGCATCTTCACCTCCTAGTTTTTTTGCCTCTTCAAGGTAAAGTCCATGCCCTGGATGTATTAAATCAAATGTTCCAGTAGCCATTACAGTTTTAATAATTACACCTCTTGTAGAAACTATTTAAATATGCTATTTGTCAAGTTAATTGTTAAATGATGAAATTTCCATTAAAATTTCGCTTACTTTATCATTTTATTACTATTTTTTCAAAGATAAAAATCTATCACTAAAGTTTTCGTGTTGCTTAAAATCTAATTATATCTGCAACTAAATCATCAGCTCACAACTAATCATCAGTTAATGGTTGAGTTTAATAAACGTTAGCTTTATAAATAAAGAATTAGTGAATTGAATTCTTAAGATATAAAATAATCTCTAATGTAATAGAAAAAATAAGTCTAGATAACTTTTATTGAAAAATTTAATCATTGGTAATTATCATGAGTTCAAAAATTGCAAGGGGAAGCCTGATCATGTTGATCGGGTATTTCATATTCCGTGTTGGAGGTTATTTTTATCGTTTTGCCACCGCATACCTTTTAGGTCCGGCTGGTTTTGGAATACTAAATTTAGCCCTTCCTACGCAGAGTATATTAATACAAATAGCCTCCGGGGGCATGCCACCCGCCATTGCTAAACATGTGTCTGAATATTCTGCTAAAGGCGACGAGGAAATGGTGAAACAGGTAATCCATACCTCTCTTAAGATTGTAATTATTCTGGGGTTATTTTTCAGTTTAGTGATATTTTTACTGGCGGACCCATTGGCCTATGGTTATTTCCATAAGCCTGAAGCTGCACTCCCCTTAAAACTGGTGGCTTTGATTACTCCTTTCAGTGTTATAGTGGGTGTTTTCAGGGGTGCTTTTCAGGGTGTTTTCCAGATGGGAAATATCGTTATCACCAAGGCATTTGAACAGCTTTTCATGATCAGCAGTGCCATAATCCTGATTCTGGTGGGATTCTATGTGGCCGGAGCGGTTATAGGTACTGCCATAGGTTTCCTGTTCTCAGCATTAGCAGGATACTACTTATATCGAAGGGGGCTGGGGAAACGTCTTAAAGATGTGAAATTATCATTCACCCTAAAACAGGAATTATCTTTAGCTAAAGTTCTCATTATCTTTGCATTTCCAGTTCTTGTCACTGGGCTTGCTGAAACTGCTCTATTTGATGCCATTGGAAACTTTATTGTCGGAGCGTATTTGGCCAGTGAACAACTGGGATTTTACGGTGCAGCCACCCCTGTAGCTCGTTTACCTCTCATAATTTCCATGGCAGTTGCAACTGCAGTGTTACCTGCAACAGCAGAAGCAATGGGCTTGGACAACCGACACGTACTTAAAGGTTATGTAAATCAGTCCTATCGTTACGTTAGTTTGGTGGTGCTTCCCATGTGTGTGGGAACCTTCATATTTGCCACTCCTATAATGAAATTACTCTACGTGAATCCTGCTTTCATGAATGGTGCAGCTGCTTTACAGATATTGGCAGTTGGAATGTTATTTTTCACCATTTACACAGTTTCATCCAGTATAGCTCAGGGATTAGGAAAACCATACCTTCCCATGATAATTTTAATTGCTGGAGTCATATTGGATGTGGCATTGAGCACCTATCTTATTCCTATTTATGGAATCACTGGTGCTGCTGCAGCCACAACTATCACTGCCCTTTTCATAATGACTACAATAGTATGGAAAACTCTTCAAATTGCCAATGTAAAACTAGAGTACAAAGATTTGGGTAGAATAGCACTAGCAGCTGGAATAATGGGGGCAGTACTTCTATTAATACCTCAAAACCTTTTAATTAGTCAAGCAACTTTGAACTTTACACATTTCAACTACATTAGTTTCTTTTCCAAATATGTTGCTTTCTTCCTGGTCATGATATTGGCAGCCATTGTTTATTTGTTGGCCCTTATACTGGTTGGGGGACTTAAAAACAGTGATATAAACGCCCTTAGAAAATTAAGTAACAAAACAGGACCATTAAAAGGGAAACTAGGGAAGATTATTACATTGATGGAAAGATTTGCTCATTAATTAATTGATGGAAAGATTTGCTCATTAAATTAGATGCATTATAAATTAGACACCTTTAAGTAGGTTGAGAGCATGTTCTTCCCACAAATCTTTTTTTTCTTTAGAATATCCTGTTTTCAACGAATATAATTACTTTAAACTGCTTAAATTTCAGCATATTCTATCCTCAATGCAGTATATTCATTTATAATATCGTATTACCAAATTATTTCCATAATCAATTACAAACAGATATAGTACATGATTATTGTGAAAGGAATTGGGACCGGGCCCTATGTGGGTGTAGGTCATGTCAAAAAGATTGATAGGGATGAAGATCTCCTGAATCTTAAAGGAGGGGAAATTATAGTTTTATCCACGGCCTCCAGAGACATGGTCTCCTATCTTTACCAGGCAGGGGGTGTGGTGACAGATTATGGTGGACTTACCAGCCACGTGGCCATAGTACTTCGGGAGATGAAAGTTCCCTGTGTGGTGGGAACGGGTAACGGAACCCAGAAAATTAAAGAAGGTTCTATTGTAACTGTAGATGGCCGGACTGGTAACATATATCATGGATTCATGGAAAGAGAAGGCAAATCTGATACTTCTGAAGTATACTATCCTGCCACCAGCATCAAGGTCAACCTCAACGTTCCAGAGGTAGCCTGGAAAGTAGCACCATGGGCAGATGGTGTTGGTTCCATCCGTATTGAAAATAGCATCATCCGCACTGGAAAACATCCCCAGGTACTTTTGGAGGAAGGAAAGCTCAGTAAAGTCATTGCAGATTCTGTCCGTCTTATTGCTGATGCATTTCACCCTAAACCAGTCTGGTTCCGCACCTTTGACATACCCACTGATGAGCTGAAACGTTTAGAAGGGGGAAAGATTGAACCAGATGAAGCTAATCCCTTACTGGGTTTAAGGGGTATTCATAAAGATCTTAAAAATCCTGAAATTCTCAAAGCAGAGTTTGAAGCCATATCTAAACTCATTGATGAGGGTTATGACAATTTAGGAGTTAAGATACCCTTAGTAAGGGATGTTTCAGAGTATAGAGAAGCTAAAAGCATCATGAGCCAGGTTGGAATCAAACCTCACCGGGATCTACCAGTGGGTGCATCCATTGAAACTCCATCTGCAGTTTTCACCCTGGATGAGTTCATAATGGAGGGAATGGATTTTGTGACGTTGGGCATGAGTGACATGGCAATGTGCTCAATGGCGGTGGACCGAAGAGGGGTTAAAGTGGCTAAACATTTCAATTTAACTCATAACTCAGTTTTGAAGATGATAAAGCTGGTGATAGAAAAATGCAACCAGCAAGGGATTGAAAACTGTATTTGTGGCCATGCAGGTTCGGATCCGGCTATTGTAAGCTGGTTAGTGGAAAATGGCATCAGCTCCGTATCCACCAACCCTGATCAAATTCTCAAAATACGTAAAGTGGTGGGAATAGCTGAAAAAACCGTAATTAACAGGGGATTTACCCAGTAAAGTAAGGAACATCCTAAAAAATGAAAAGAGATAATGAAAAGAAATAAGAGATAATTGTTACTTTTTTTCGTAAGCAAGGGTGTCTTCAAAGTTTATGGTTCCTTTGTAAAGTGCAGAACCAATCACCACACCGTAGGCGTCAGTTTGACTCAGGGTAGCCACATCTTCTAAGGTGCTAACGCCCCCTGAATAAACCACAGGAATATCCACAGCTTCTAATAATTCAAGGAGGGGTTGGGCCCTGAACCCACCTAAAAGACCTTCATGGTCCACGTTGGTGAAAAGTATTCCACCAGCTCCGTGATTTTCCATGATCTTCCCCAGTTCAGGGGCAGTCTGGTCTGTTTTTTCAGTCCATCCCCTGACCACCACCTGCGAGTCCTTACTATCCAGGGCCACCATAATACGCTCACTTCCAAATTCACTGGATAAGATCTCTACGGTTGTGGGGTCCTGGATGGCCAGTGTTCCCAGTATTATTCTATCCACGCCCATGTTTAGTAAATTGGTGGCATCATCCAGTGTACGAATCCCTCCGCCCATCTGGACTGGTACTGAGACCTTTTTAAGGATTTCTTCCACCACAGAAGTGTTACCTCTTTCTTCTAAGGCACCGCCCAGATCAATAACATGCAGAACACTGGCTCCTTTGTTTTCCCATTCCAGAGCAACTTCAGCAGGATTATCCAGGACGATCTGTTCTGTTCCGGGCTTACCCTGTACCAACTGCACACACTTACCGTTTTTTATGTCAACTGCAGGCATAATGATCATTGAAAACACCTCATAGTATCTCTATTGGATTTTAATCAAGTATGAATTCATTTTTATAACTATTGTACATCAAAGGATTAATAATAGATATAATTATATTTGAAGGACTATTAATTGTTCTTTAAAGATCTCTTTGTTGGAGATATTTCTTTGTTGGAGATATTTCTTTGTTGGAGATATTTCTTTGTTGGAGATATTTCTTTGTTGGAAATACCTTTTTAATATCTTTCAGATATCTACTATAAACTATGGTTATTAATTAAATAATAATTTCATTTATCTAAATTGGAAGAGGAGAATTCTATGATTAGGGTGGCTTTAAAAGTTGCTTATTTGGGAACGGCTTTTTATGGATTTCAAAGACAACCAAACCTACGCACAGTTGAAGGGGAACTTCTTAAGGCCCTGGAAAAATCAGGTGCAATAACCAACCTGGGTCAATCAAGTTACTCCATTGCTGGTCGCACTGACCGGGGAGTCCATGCCCTGGGAAATGTGGTGTCATTTTGCACTGATAAGGAGCCAATAATAAACCAGGTAAACGATGTTTTACCAATGGATATAAGGATTCTTGGATCTTGCCCGGTACCACAGGGATTTAAGACCCGCTATGCTTATAAGAGGCACTATCGTTATGTATTGTGTCGGAAAACAGGGGAAGAAGAGTGGGATTTGGATAAAATGCAGGAAGCAGCTCATTTAATGGAGGGAACTCATAACTTCATTAACTTTTCCCGGAGAAATGAACGAAATCCCATTAGAAAAGTGGATAGTGTTCGTATTACAGCGGAAAATCAGGGGTGTCTGGTGGATGTGGAGGGTGAAAGTTTCCTCTGGAACATGGTTCGAAAAATGGTTACAATCTTACTCTGTGTGGGAAAACATGAAATGGGGATAGAAGAGGTAGAAAAGTGTTTTGATCCGGAATATAATGCCTGTATCATGCCAATGCCTCCTGAAAGTCTTATTTTAATGGATGTTTTCCATAAAGGGGTGAAGTTTAATGAGGATAAATATGCTCACAAACGTTTTATACAGACCATTGGGGAAGAATGCTTCAATCATCAAAGGATGGTTGCTTCAACCATGGAAATGATAAATGCACTGAATCATAGGAATATTGTATAAAGATAAACATTTCTCTAAAATTTGTCTAAAAATGGGTGGTCTTTCTAAAAATGGGAGATTTTTCTAATAATGACCACTTTCTAATAATGACCGCTTTTGAATGCACATATATTTATTCCTCACAATTGTCTCTGGAATGGAAAACCTGTCCTTTTCTACTTCTTTCATACTTATTCCAGTAATAGCAGGGGAAACACTAAAATAGTAACAAAAACATAGAATAATTAAGAGTAAGTACTAAGATAGTACCCCAAGGAGGAAATTGTCTGGTTCACCGGTACCCTCAAAATTTTAAAGAAAAACTTATTTTAAATAAACATGGGCAGCCACTAACTCCCAAAGGTCAAAGAGGGATTATAGTAGGGCTTGATCCCGGAATGACAGTAGGAGTGGCTATTCTTGATCTTTCAGGTGAAATATTAAGTGTGAATAGTTTTAAAGAAGCTTCTCGTGCTGATATAACCAAACACATCATCAGTTTTGGGAGAACAGTTCTGGTGGCTACGGATGTTCACCAAACTCCTAAAATGGTGAGGAAAATGGCAACAGCCCTCAATTCTAAGGTATACTCACCATACCGGGACCTGGCAGTGAGTGCCAAGAACGAGATGGTGGATGATTACATTTACTCCAATGATAACCACCACGCAATACCCAGATCCAGGGATATTGGGTCTGATCTAATACCGCAGAATGCTCATGAACGAGACGCACTTGCTGCAGCCATCCAGGGGTATAAAAAGCACCAGAAAAAACTGGAACACATTGAAAAAAGAACTTTGAATTTGGAAATGTCCCCTGAATTAATTGATGAAGTAAAAATCATGGTCATAAATGAAGTTCCAATTACCAAGGCCATAAACGCTACTCTGGAAAAATTACAAAATCCAATTAATTCATCCAAAACGGATAAAGGGACTCTTACATCAAATAATGGGAATACTAAAGATGAACCGAATACAGCAGACAACATGACTCATAAAATGGACAAAAAGGTTTATAAAAAACATAATGAGGAAATTAAAGTATTTGAAGTCGTTAAAGAAGGTACTATTAGAATTGCTGAACTTTCTGATAATTACAGTGATTCTCCTGATAAAGATGCTTCTCTGATTATTTCTGGATTAAAAAATAAATTAAAATCACAGGAGAAGCAGATCAGGAATTTACAGAATAAAAACAGGATACTAGAAGATGATCTCCAGACATTTCACAGTGAAATATCCCATCTGGAAAGCAAAATTGAAAGATTGCAATATCAGTATTCTCAGAACATTTTACATCAAAAGGAAATTATCAATAAACAATCGATCATCCGGGGTCTCCAGGAAAAATACAACCGTCAAAAAGCTTTAAATAAAAATTTGGCTGACCAACTGGAATCCATAAAACGAATAAGGGCCATGGAACTTTCCAGGGAAGCATCTCCCGTTAAAATCATAGAATCATTTTCAAAAGATTCCATAAGGGAAGCAACAGGGGCCTGGAATATTAGAAAAGGAGATGTGGTTATGCTGAGAAGTTCGGAAGGGGGAGGTTCCCAGACGGCTTCTTTACTGATTAGGTTAGGAGTTAAAGCAGTTATAACTACAGATAAAATGTCCCACCAGGCTAGAAGTGAATTTGAAAGAAATATGGTTCCCCTAATCCCACTGGAAACGGTTGATTTAAAAATGGCTGATGATTTTGCAGTTATATTATCCAGTGATCTGGATAGGCAAATAAAAAAATGGGAAAAGAATCAGGAAGACAAAAGGAAAAAAGAAGAGACTAACAAGCTTCTAAAGATAATGGATGATTATAGGGCTAAAAGAAAAAGATCTCCCCATAACTTTTAGGTTTCAAATCAATTTATGCACTTTATGACTTAATCTAGAGTAAGACTTAATTGGATATGGACTTAATTGGATAATGGACTTAATCTAATTAATAATGGTAATACTGGTTAATTTGGCTAACGTAGCTTATTTAGATGATTAATAACACACCTGTTTTATAAAATTTTCAATAGCATTTTTTTAATTAATTAATATCATTTATATTTAAATAACATCAACTTAATACATTCAATATCAACATATACATTGATTTAACCTTTTTAATATCTACTTAAGGATGGTTGTGGATTTAAATGAAGATAGCGTTTATCATAGGCACCAGGCCTGAAATCATCAAAATGTCCCCTTTAATCGATGAAGTGGATAAAAGGGGAATAGATTATGTTTTAATACACACTGGTCAGCATTACGACTTTGAAATGTCCCAGCAGTTTTTCCTGGACCTGGAACTCAAAGAACCTGATTATAACATTGGAGTGGGCTCAGATTCACATGGGAAACAAACCGCGGTAATGATGGAAGGAATTGAAGAAGTTCTCCTTTCTGAAAAACCAGACATCGTCCTGGTCCAGGGTGATACCAATGCAGTCTTAGCCGGTGCCCTGGTGGCAGCCAAGTTACATATAGCAGTAGGGCATGTAGAGGCGGGACTTCGCTCCTACGATAAAACCATGCCTGAAGAGATAAACCGTATGATGGCAGATGTCTGCACCAACCTCTTTTTTGTACCAACCGAAGATACAGCCATAAATCTACTTTTTGAGGGAATAAATCCTAAGAATATTTTTATCACCGGTAATACTGTGGTTGATGCCTGCTACCGGAACCTCAAAATCGCCAGTAAAAGTTCCAATATCATGTCCAAGCTGGATGTTGAAGGGGACATTTTATCGTTAACCCTGCACCGTGCAGAGAATGTTGATGATCGGGAAAGATTAAGGAACATAATAGAAGCTCTACTTAAGATTAGGGGACTTAACATTGTTTTCCCTGTACATCCACGTACTGTAAAAACCCTTAAAGAATTTGGAATGTACTCCCAGCTTGAAGAGGCCCCTCACATTCACATGATTAAACCCATTGGGTATCTTGATTTTTTAATCCTCCAGTCCAATTCAAAGATAATGATAACTGATTCTGGTGGAATCCAGGAAGAAGCCATAACTTTAGATGTTCCCTGTCTTACTCTCAGATACAACACTGAACGCCCGGAAACAGTGCATGCAGGGGGTAACATCCTGGTGGGGTCAAATACAGAAAAAATAACCAGTAATGTTGCCAAACTGCTGGCAGATAACAAGATTTACCAGAAAATGAAAGACGCAGCCAACCCCTACGGTGATGGTACTGCTTCAGAACAGATCGTTGATGCCATTCAAGATGCATATAACCAGGGAAAACTGGAAATCAAACCTCCTGAAACCATTGCAGGGGAACAGTCAAAAAAATTACTTACAGTGGATGAAGATGTTACTGTAGCAGAATTCGAGACTAAAAACCCAGATACCAATATAAATATTGTATTTGATGGAGTTAACCCTCAATTTCCCAGGATGGAACTTCATCTGGAAGGTAAAACAATAATGGTTTCCAAATCAGATTCTGTTAATTTTTAATCACCTTTTTCTGGCTTTTTAGTATTTCTAGAAAGCAAAAATATAATTAACCTAAACAGTATAAGAACATTAAAAAAAGTTTAAAGGTTAAAAAAAGATTAAAAAGATTTTAAATAAATGAAGTACCAGTGCTCATAGTTTTTTTAAATCTATTCAAATAAACCTTATATTAATTATTTGGAGTCTTAAAATATATCAAGAGTCCTAAACAGATTATCAACGTTTATTTAGCTATGAAACTACTCAAAATCCATTTATATTTTTATTCAAAATTGAAATAGTTTGAAAAAAATAATTTAGGATAATAACACTAATTTGAATAACACTATTTGAGATGGTAACTGGAAAATAAATAGTTACAGTGAATGAAAATTTATCTTACAACAGTACTGATCGATAAACCATTACAGAGGATAGATTCAATGATTAAAGAAAATTCACCCATAGCAATATTCGGTTTGGGCCACATGGGGCTTCCCACAGCCGCATTACTGGCAAAAAGTGGTCTGAAAGTGGTGGGGGTTGATATAAACAAAGAAACTGTGGAAATGGTTAACTCAGGCCAATCTCCAATTATGGAACCCGGTCTGGAGGCAATGGTTAAAAAAGCAGTGGAAAATGGCTGTTTATCTGCCACTACAGACACTTTAAGTGCAGTAGGAGCAGTTAATGTAATCATGATCATCGTTCCCACCCCAGTGGATGATGATAAAAAATCAGATCTTTCTGCAGTTATCTCTGCATCAAAATCAATTTCTGCAGGTTTAAAAAAGGATGACCTGGTTATCATTGAAAGCACGGTACCACCAGGCACTTGTGAGAACCTGGTAATTCCTTTACTGGAGAAAAGTGGTCTTAAAGCTGGAGCAGATTTCAAAGTTGCTTACACTCCAGAAAGAGCCCTTCCCAATAACACACTCTATGAAATGACCCACAATGCAAGGGTAATAGGCGGGGTAGATTCAGAAAGTACTCAAATGGCAGTATCACTCTACCATAGAATTACAGAGGGTGAAATCATAATGGTACAGGATCTGGTAACTGCAGAAATGGTTAAACTGATGGAAAACACTTACCGGGATACCAACATAGCCCTGGCCAATGAACTGGCATTAGTATGTGATACTTTAGGAGTGGATGCCATTGAAGCCATCCAGGCAGCCAACCACCACCCCCGAGTCAACATACACACACCAGGGCCAGGAGTAGGGGGGCACTGCCTCTCCATAGACCCTTACTTCCTGGTGGAAATTGCCAGGGAAAGGGGATTAGAAACACCCCTAATACAGGCTTCCAGAAAGGTTAACGAGGACATGCCTGGTGAAGTTGTCCGAATAATACAGAAAGCTCTGGAGGGTGAAGGTAAAACTATTTCCGGATCTAAAATTGGAGTTTTAGGTGCAGCTTACAAGGGAAACGTTGCTGATGCCAGGGAAACACCTGCAAAACCTTTAATTGAGGAATTAATCAGTAAAAATGCTGATGTTCTGGTCAATGACCCTTATGTATCTCCTGAAATCATTAGATCCTGGGGTGCTCAGATCGTAGGCCTGGAAACTGCCCTTGAAAGTGATGTGGTTGTCTTGGTAACTGATCATGACCTCTACCGGAACATCAAACCAGAAATGATTAAAAATCGATTGTTGGTATGTACCCGACCTATTCTTGACAGGGAAACCTTCCAAAAGGAGGGTGTAATCTTCAAGGGAGTTGGAAGGTCTTGAGTCTTTTAATTTTTGAATATGCCAGTGCACTGGGGATAAAAGATCCTTCCTTAGCTGCTGAAGGTAAAGCAATGCTCCGTGGTCTTACCTGTGACCTGGAATATTTACCTGCCAGCTACCTCATCTCCAAAAATATAGATGCCATTGAAGGAAGCAAGTGCAAACCACTAGTCATAGATGGAAATATTGAGGACTGGATTTTGGATAATATCTCTCAGTTTGATTTTTGTTTACCCATAGCCCCTGAAGAAGACTTCATACTGTGTGGATTGACACGGTTAATTGAGAAAAATGGTGTTCAGGTGGTTGGATCAGATTCAGATGCAGTACGCATCTGTTCAGATAAATACCTCACCTACAGCCTTCTCAAAGATAAAGTGCCAGTGATCCCCACCCACAGGGTTTCATGGGAGGATATTGGACTCTACTGCCAGGGAATTTCAGGCGATAAAAAGGTGGTAAAACCGGCAGATGGGGTTTCATGTTCTGCGGTACAGATTGTTGATTCTGAAGACTCTTTTAAAAATGCTACCCGGAAAGTGAGAGAAGTTAGCAGCCTTCCCTACTTCCTGGTGCAGGATTACATTGAAGGAGTAAGTGCCAGTGTAAGTTTACTTACCAATGGTAAAAAAGCCATTCCACTCAGTTTAAATCAACAGAATATCTCTATAAAAGAGGGTATCATAAATTATAATGGGGGAAAAGTTCCCATGGCCCACCCCCTGGAAAATGAAGCCAAAAAAATAGCTAAAAAAGCAGTTGAATCTATCCCTGGATTAAAGGGTTACGTGGGAGTTGATGTGATCATTGGTGATGGACAGGTTCATCTGGTGGAGATCAACTCTCGAGTAACCACTCCTTACGTGGCCCTTAGGAATATGCTCAGCTTTAATTTAGGTAAAGCTATGATTCAGGCTGTGCAGGGTGATCTTCCTCAGGAATTCAGCCTTGAAAGAGAGATAGAAATCCAGAAAACTGGTAATAGGCTCCATTTAAAGGTGATAAGTTGAAAATAGGAACTTTTCTTTATAAAGGTGATTAATTGAAAATTGCAGGTTTTGATATTGGCGGAGCAAACACCGACCTTGCTGTGGTCGAATTTGATGAAAAAGGGAAAATTCTCAATATAAAAACAGATTTTTCTTATCTCCCCATGTGGATTAAAAAGCATGAACTTTCCAAGACTCTCCTGGAACTTTTAGGTACTGATATTGATGAAATTGATGCAGTTGGTATTTCCATGACTGCAGAACTTGCTGATAGTTACCAGAACAAGAGTGAAGGGGTTCTGGATATTTCAACCAGAGTTATGGAAACATTCGATCTGCCAGTTGCCTTTGTGGGTCTTAATGGTATGATGGATTACGATGCTGTGAAAAAGAATCCTCTGCAACTGGCTGCTGCTAACTGGATTGCCACGGCTCCGCTAGCTGCTTACATGGCTCCGGATTGTATATTTATAGATACAGGAAGTACCACCACGGATATAATTCCCATAAAAAATGGTGTAGAATGTGCTAAGGGAAGAACAGATCTCCAAAGGCTTGCAACCGGTGAATTGGTTTACACGGGCACCCTCCGCACCAACGTGGCAACCATTGTGGATAAAGTACCACTGGGAGATGATTGGGTGCGCACAGCATCAGAATTTTTTGCAGTAACTGCTGATGTGCACCTGGTTCTTGAAAATATCACCAGAGAAGATTACACCTCTGAAACTCCGGATGGTGCGGATAATAATCGGGAGAATTCGCTTTTAAGATTGTCACGGGTGGTATGTGGTGATCTGGATTTACTGAGTCCGGATGAAGTTGTGAAGATTGCACAGTTCATCTACCAGAAACAGGTAGAACAGGTGGCCGAAGCCCTTAAAGAAGTCAGTGAAAGGGAAGGTATAACGCTGGTAATTGCAACAGGATTGGGAATGGACATAATCGGAAGTGAAGCCGCAAAACTCCAGGGCCTGGAGGTTAGGACCATGGAAGAAATCCTCACCCCTACTGATTGTGTGGTGGCACCGGCAGTGGGAACCGCCCTTCTCATGGAGAAGTTTTTGCGTGCTTGAAAACAAAATCTAGACGTTAAAACATAAATTTTCACTGTTTAATCATTAATCTTGTCGGTTAAAACATTGATTTAGAGTGTTTAATCATTAATCTCGACTGTTAAAACATAATGTTAAGATTTGAAAAATTAGTGGGGGAGGGCAAATTTTAATCTCAGTATAGAGACTTAAAATCTTGTATAAACTTGTAAATTGAAATTCACAGGGTCATGGTTCTATGAGAAAGAGTTTAATAATTGGAGTTATAATACTGGTGCTCGTGGCTGCTTTTTTATTTGCTAACTCAAGTCAGCATTCAATCTTAGGCTCCAACCAACAGGGATACGTTACTAAAGAGGTTTACTCTCATTATGGTAATTCATCTGTAAAGATTGCAGTGATAACTGGCATGCATCCCCGTGAGAACCTCTCCACCAACCTGGTGCCCAAGGTAGTGAAAGTTTTTGCCATACTTAACAATGTGGAGATGGTTGATTACCATGTCACTGTAACTGACCAGCCAGATGACTTTGATGTTGGCAGAAGCAACGGCCAGGACCTGGTTGAACAGTATGCCATTCCAGATATTAAAAAATCAGATTACCAGCTGGTGATCATCGCCCATGACCATGAACAGGGTTATGGTGATGGATATTACATAGCCACCCCCACCCATGATAACAAATCAGTTTCACTGGGTGAAGCAGTTCATCAGTTACTGCCTGCTTTTAATTATTACCCTGGTTCATCCAGCACCCGTGAGAAGAGCACTTCCATATCCCAGATTGATCGACCGTTAACCAATGCAGGGTATCCGGTTTTTGTATATGAAATTCCAGAGTGGAACACTGAACTAGAAGCAGGACAAATGACATACCAGCTTTTCAGTGCTAGTTTTAAATCTATTCTGGCTTCATATTAACGGAATAATGTAAAAACGGAATAATGTATTAATAAATGGAGTATAAGATATTAACGGGAATAAGATCATTTAGAGGATATCTAAATATCAAAAGAATCATAAATGAAAAATTAATGGAAGTTATATCTGGAAGTTTACTCATTAATTTAAAAGTACACTGGAAAAAATAATGGAAATGTGTACTATTAAAATATTATATTTTAGAAAAAATTATTAAAAAAAGGGGGGGAATAGTGGGGAGGCCTAAAATCATGGTATAACTTTTTATCAGTGCATAACTGCTAATATTTTGATGTAATCATAATATAACCAATATTATAGTTGTATTCAACAATATCAGTACCAAACATTCTTCATACCTAATAAATAGGCAATGATATTAGTTCCTAAATGAAGGAAGATACTAATTATAATTATAAGAATGATTAAAGCAAATGGAATAGTTACTACCAAAGATGCGAATAGTAGGGCACCCACCACGAAATCTAACTGATCCATAAATGGTACGGGTCGTCCTCGTTCCACTTTGAATCTTCTCTTAATGAAACTCCCACAAGCGTCTCCTATAATCGCACCGCTACCCAGTACAAGGCCCAGCAATGCACCCTGTAAAACGTTGCTGGTTATTGTTCCTTGAACCAGACTAGCTATTCCAGGATTCCCTAACATTAAAAGGTCATGTACCATGTTACCAGTTATTGCTCCTTGAAGCAGGCCGATACCTATTCCGATTAGAATACCAATGATGGTCCCTTTCCATGTGACACCATCACCAAATATTCTACGACCGTCATTTAGGGATCGGCCAAAGTCAAGGGGTGTTCCTCCCCCAAAGGTAAGGGCACCAGCGTTGGCTAAGTAAGCCGGTAACATAAAGTATATAGCATAAGCGGATAAAATCAAAACACTGAAAATACTCGAGTCCATAGTTTACCTCCGATTTAAAACAGGATAATAGTTATGTGCTTAACCATAAATACTATATGCTAGTTGAAATCCTCAATATTTGTTAAGGATAATAGTTGACGTATTAACCTGAAAATTCAATACTATATAGGTGAGATGATGGTCATAAAGAAAACAAAAAGCCTGTGTCCTGAATGTCTTCAAGTTGTGGATGCAGAAGTCTTTGAAGACCAGGAAAAAATAATGATAAAGAAAACGTGCCCAGAGCACGGTGAATTTGAAAACACTTACTGGCAAAGTTCAGAAGCTTACCGTTACGCAGCGGATTATGATTATGTTGGTGATGGAATTAGCAACCCTCGAACAACTGTGGAAGGGGAATGTCCTCAGAATTGTGGATTGTGTGCTGAACATGAGAGTCAGACCATATTAGGCCTTATTGATGTTACTAATCGTTGTAATCTTCGTTGTCCTATTTGTTTTGCTAATGCAGCTGTATCTAAATCTTTATATGAGCCTACTTATGAAGAAATACGCCAAATGCTACGGAACCTCCGTGCAAACCAACCAGTACCCACACCAGCCATTCAGTATGCGGGTGGTGAACCCACAGTACGAAAGGACATTGTGGAACTGGTGAAATTAGCCCGGGAAGAAGGATTCAGTCACACTCAAATTGCCACCAATGGAATTAAACTGGCTAAAGACCCAGAGCTTGCTCAGAAACTTAAAGATGCCTCTTTAAACACGGTTTATCTTCAGTTTGATGGAGTTACTGAGGAGCCCTACATAAAAGCCCGAAGACGTAACCTCCTACCAACCAAACTGGAAGCCATTGAAAACTGCCGTAAGGCAGATCTGGGAATTGTACTGGTGCCAACACTGGTTAAAGGAATCAATGATGATCAAGTTGGTGACATCATACAATTTGCAATTGATAACCTAGACATCATCCGGGGCGTTAACTTCCAGCCAGTGTCCTTTGCTGGTCGAACACCTGCAGATGAAGTGGAAGAACAGAGAATAACCATACCAACATTCCAGAAATTAGTGGAAGACCAGACCGATGGTCAGATCGGTAGAGATGATTTCTACCCTGCATCTTCGGTTATACCTATCACAGATTTTGTGGAAGCTATTGAAGGGGAAGATCAGGTTTCGTTCACTTGTCACCCTCACTGCGGTGCTGCAACCTACATTTTCATTGATAATGATGAAATTATCCCCATAACTGAGTTTGTGGATGTGGATCGCTTCTTCAACCTCCTTTCCCGTAGCAGTGATGATATAAAAGATGGTGGCATAGTAGGTAAAGCCAGGGTCATAAGCCGAGCCACAATGGAACTTCCCAAAACCATAGACCGGAATAAGAAACCTGATTCACTGGATATAACTGGAATACTGACTAAGGTCTTTAAAGAAAGATCTTACAGTGCTCTGGGAGATTTCCACCATAAAACATTGCTTATATCATGCATGCACTTTATGGATCCCTGGAACTTTGACCAGGACCGTGTTAGAAGATGTGTGATTCACTACGCAGTTCCTGACGGAAGAATAATACCATTCTGTTCTATGAATGCAATTTACCGTTCAGAGATTGAGAAAAAGTTCGCTAAGCCACTGAAAGAATAATCTAAGCCACTGAAGGAATAAAATTAGCGAAGTTAATAAGAACAAAGTTCGCTTAACAGTTAAGAGTAATCTAACTGTTAAGATAAGTTCTTTAAACCTTAAGAATAACCTTCTCTTAACTCTTATGTTTAAAGTTCTTTAAACACTCAAAAAAAATAAATCTGGTAGCAGAATTGATAATCAAAACTCCCTCCCGGCTGCATCTAACCCTAATAGATCTTAATGGTTCCATTGGTCGAATAGATGGTGGTGTGGGCCTTACACTTGAAAAACCCCGACTGGTTCTGGAAATGAAACAGAAGGGTGATGAAATCGCTGTAAAATTTAAAAACCGTCAGAATTTGCCGGTTAATGTTGTAGCTGATTATGAGGATAAAATAAGAACGTCTGCCAGTCGAATGATGGAATATCTTCATTTGGAAGGAGGATATAGTTTTACTGTTCATGAAACGTATCCATCTCATTCTGGTTTGGGTTCTGGCACTCAACTATCTCTGGCTGCAGGTAAACTCATTTCTGACTCTGATAATTATCAAATAAGTGTACCTCAGATTGCTAATATTGTTGGTAGGGGAGGTACATCGGGTATAGGTGTAGCATCCTTTGATAAAGGTGGTTTTATTATTGATGGAGGGCACCACCATGGTGAAAAACCTGACTTTTTACCTTCTTCTGCTTCAAAAGCATCACCCCCTCCAATTATTGCCCGATATGATTTCCCCCTGGACTGGAAGGTGGTTCTGGTTATTCCTCATCTTGAAAAGCATGTTTCCGGAGAAAAAGAGGTTAATATCTTCCAGAAATACTGTCCAGTACCTTTAGAAGAAGTTCAGTCTCTTTCACATATTCTCTTAATGAAGATGATGCCAGCTATCCTGGAAAAAGATCTGGAAATGTTTGGAGAAGCAGTTAACACCATACAAAATATTGGATTTAAAAAAATCGAAAACCAGCTGCAAAATCCAGTCATATCCAAGATAATGCAGCATCTTCGGGATGCTGGTGCACCTGGGGTGGGGATGAGTTCATTTGGACCTACCATTTATGCAGTTACTGACAGTCCTCAGGATATAGTAAGTGCAGCTCGTGATACTATTAAAGATGTGGGTGGGCATATTATTGAAACCAGGGCTCAAAATAGTGGTGCTGTTAAGGAATAAACTAGTTAAATAGCAGGTTAAACTTGTTTAATCAACAAATTAATTATTGCAAAAACCAATTTCCCAAGTTTAGGGAATTAAACTATATCCTTCACTTAAAAAATTTAATAAAATTAAGATAAAAACTATTATAAAATAGTTAATAGGTGGAAGATTATTCTATATATTTATTTGATGAATAATCATCAAAAATGTAGTTAATTAATGGATAATCATTTGAAATCTGGTTAATTAATGGAAAAATCATTTAATCATTTATAAAAAAAATCATTCTGCTGGTAATTATGAAAAAGGAAATAAATGGTAAAGTTTGGAAGTTCAGGGATAGTATAGATACCGATGTAATAATACCTGGACGATACTTGAGAACTTTCAGTTTAGATGAACTTGCAAGTCATGTTATGGAAGGAGAGAACTCTGAATTCGCCAAAAATGTTGAAAAGGGTGATATCATTGTAGCAGGATGGAATTTTGGCTGTGGTTCCTCCCGGGAACAGGCCCCTGTAGCCTTAAAACATGCAGGTGTAGATGCTATTGTGGCCCGATCCTTTGCACGCATATTTTACCGTAACGCTATAAACGTGGGTTTACCAGTCATAGTGGCAGATATAGAAGCAGATGAAGGAGACAAGCTTCAAATTGATCTGGAAAAGGGAATAATACAAAATCTCACCACGGGAAAAAGCTGCCATATTCAACCATTCCATGATTTCATGTTGGGAATATTACAGGATGGGGGTTTAGTTCCTCATTATTTACATAATAAGCAGGATACCAATTCTGATGGACTTTGATTTAAGTAATGTATTTAAATTTTAATTTATCCAGAGCTTATTCCCATACAGAGTTTATTCCCCTTATTCTATTCCTACTCAAATTTTCATCAAAATAATATTATTACTACTAACTAAATTTAATAAACTAATATTTTAACTACTAAACTAGATCAAATAATATAATATGATCAAAGTTCAAATTAATTAGCTCAATCAACTAAATTCCCATAAAGTTCATATTTATACTATTCAAAATACAGAAAAATTGTTATAAATCTTACAATATTTTTTACTTATTTTGATAGAAGCGAGGAAAGAAAATGAAATGTCCAGTTTGTGACTCTGAATCTTGTGAAATAATTAAAACCAAGGGTAAGAACACTAAAGAAGTTCTTATAAAGTGCAATGAATGTGGAAACACATTTAGAGAGACTATTGTTATTCCTAAAATGGTGGAGTGCCGGGTAATCATCAGTAAGTTTGAAGAATCTGTGAAAAAAACCATTAAAATTTATCCTGACGAGATTTTAGAGGCAGGAGAAGTACTGGTGGTGGATGGGGAGGAAGTGGAAATAACCTCACTGGAAAACATCAGAGGGGGCCGTGTCTTGAAAAGCCCAGTTTCTGAACTGGTAACTATTTGGGCTACATCCCTTGCCGGGCCAACCAGAGTAGGAATATCCATTGATTATGGTGGCAGAATCCTATCCCGAAAGGTGGAAGTTGAAAGAGATTTCCAGTTTAATGTAGGAGACGTTTTGAAGCTGGAAAGAGCAGTCCTTCAAATAAAATCAATGAAAACCATCACTTCAAGAGTTAGAAAAGGTGGAGCTACTGCAGAACAAATTAAAAGAGTTTACGGAAGACCTGCAGATAAAAGGGACAGAGTTCAATATGATCTAACCTCTAAAATAGTGGAAACCGCTGAAATAGTCGATGAAGATTAAGAACATTAGAACTAATAACAAACAAGTTTAGCAGAATTAAAACTCTTCCCATTAACTTCAGCAGAACTTCAGTCGGTTATTTTAGATCTTAAGTTTCTCATTATCTACATCTAAGTCATTTATTTGATGTGGGCACTCATAACTTAGAGAGGTACTCCCTTCTCTGATGTGAATACTCATTAATTATGCACCTACTCATTATCATGGTGAAAACTTGGATTTTGAGAATTTAAGTGGTTTTATGAAGGATGAAAGAGAAAAACTGGTGGAAAGGCTCTTTAGCCAGGGATACATAAGAACCCAAAAAGTAAAAGAAGCTATGCTTAAAGTTCCCAGGGAGGAGTTCATGCCTCTGGAGAACCATTCTCATGCCTACCTGGATCGCCCCTTCCCTATTGGGAAAGGTCAAACCATTTCTGCACCACATATGGTGGCGATTATTGCCGAAAAGTTGGAACTAGAAGAAGGAATGAATATTCTGGAAATTGGAACTGGTTGGGGATATAACGCAGCGGTGGTAGGAGAAATTGTTGGAAAAAAAGGTCATGTATTTACCATAGAACGAATTACATCCCTGGCAGAAAAGGCCAGAGAAAATCTGGAGAAAACTGGATACTCTAATGTTGTAACGGTGATCGAAGGAGATGGAACCACAGGATATCCAGATAAAGCACCCTACCATCGAATTTACGCAACAGCCAGCGCACCAAAAATTCCAGAACCCCTTAAAAAACAGTTGAAAATTGGTGGCAAACTGATAATACCCATGGGATCAGACTACTTCCAGGAACTGGTATCTATCTTAAGAATTTCAGATGATAAGTACCAGACCCAGAATCTGGGAGGAGTAATTTTCGTTCCAATGATAGGTCAACATGGCTGGCCTGAAGAAGATTAATAATGGCACAAAATAACTAAATTTTAGTGATATTATTTTCTTTTTAATCCCTTTTTTGAACATAGCCTCAATAACACTTCTTAAATAATAAATAATTCAAATGTATCAAATCAAAATATAAAAATATTTAAATTAAATCCTGATTAACATGAAAATCTACATGGAAACATTTGGTTGTACCTTTAACCAGGCAGACTCTCAGATAATTGCTGGTTTATTGGAAGAAAATGGTGGAAAAATTGTAAAATCCCCTGAAGAGGCGGATGTTATTATCATGAACACCTGTTACGTTAAACAACCCACTGAACAGAAGATCACTAATCGTATTGGGAAACTGCAGGCCCAGTTTCCACAGAAGAAGTTGCTTATTGCAGGGTGTATGGTAGATATTGATCCAGAAAAACTGGAAAAAATGGCACCACAGGCTGGATGGATTGGGGCTCGTAGGATAAATTCAGCTCCAGAAGTAGTTGAAGCAGTTATGAAGGGGCATCTGGTTAGGGAAACCGGTCATGGGGATGAGTTTAAAACCTGCCTCCCACGAAAACGTTCCAACCCATGGGTTCATATTCTTCAGATATGTGAGGGTTGTCTTGGTAAATGCAGTTACTGTTGCACCCGATTTGCACGGGGAGGATTGCAAAGTTATCCTATATCACTGTTAAAATCAGAAGCAGAGCAGGCAGTTGCAGATGGTTGTGTTGAAATCCAGCTTACCGCCCAGGATACTGCTGCTTATGGAAAAGACAGTGGAGAAACCCTGGCAGATCTCATAAATGAAATATCCTCTATTAAAGGTGATTTTCGCATAAGAGTAGGGATGATGCACCCTAAAAACATTGCAAATGATCTTGAATCAATTATAACTGCCTTTAAAAATGATAAGGTCTATAAATTCCTCCATCTTCCTCTGCAGAGTGGGAGTGATCAGATACTGGAGGATATGAATCGTGACCACAGTGTAGAGGAATACCTGGAAATAGTTAAACATTTCCAGACAGAAATACCTGAACTATCCCTGGCAACGGATATTATCGTTGGATACCCCACTGAGGGAGAAGATGATTTTGAGGGCACAATGAATGTAATCCGGGAAATTCGCCCTGATTTTTTACACATATCCAAATATCATCATCGTCCTGGTACCAGCTCTTCATTACTTCCGGAAATTGATCACCAAACCATGAAAAAGCGATCTCGCAATTTAAACGATCTTAAAGTGGAGATTGCAACGGTTAACAATAAGAAGCTACTGGGCACCCATCAAAAAATACTTATTACTGATAAGGGAAGTAAAGGAGGGTACCTTGGCCGTACCAGTTCATATAAAACAGTGGTGGTGGAAGAAGCAATTCTTGGAACCTTCCTTGATGTAAATATAACTGAGTCCAGGAGCACCTATCTGAAAGGTAATCCTATCTGAAAGGTAATATTATATGATAAAATTCTTAAATGAACTGAAAATTCTTAAAAAGAAAAATCTTTAGTACCAAAATTCTCAGAGTACTAATAATCGAGTACCAATTAATAGATGTTGGTACTGATTATTTCCTGTTGTGCTCATTATTATTCTAATTTATAAATTTCATCTTAACTTGTGATTATCAGTATTCTTATAGACTAATGTTAATTTAATTATTATTTTCCTTTTAATCGCATTTTTGCCAATTGATTCTTTTTATTTATAATAAATACCGTTTTTAGTCCCATGATAAACCATATATAGCTCTATAAACAGACAAATAAAAGATAATATGAAATATTTAATATGTGAAATTTGTGGTGGTTACTACCCATTGGAGGATGGAGAATCTATCAACGACTTTGACTCATGTCAATGTGGGGGTAAACTCTATATCATGGAAGAAGATGGTGAAACTGAAATACAATCTCCCAAAATCACCTGTAAAAACTGTGGTAACACAACTACAGATGAAACAGCTTTTTGCAGTAGTTGTGGTCAGATACTAATCCCTGCCAAAGAGGTATCAGGCACTAATCGAAGTGAAACATTTAAACCAATAGGGATATTTGCAGGAGTTACATTTATTGTAGTAGTCTCTATAGTTCTATTGGGATTACTTATTTAACTTAGCCTGAGATTGCTTATTTTAATTAGTTGAATTGCTTATTTTAATTAGTTGAATTGCTTATTTTAATTAGTTGAATTGCTTATTTTAATTAGTTGAATTGCTTATTTTAATTAGCTTGAGATTACTTATTTTAATTAGATAAACGGGCTTATCCAATCTTTTAGTAAATTTGCACTTTAATCCGTTTATCAACAATAATGATTTATATTCATGGTCAATTTTTAATATTGGATTATTTCTTATTTTTGGACAATATTTCGAAAATAAATTATTATTTTTTAGATTATAAACAAATACGGTGTTATTCGTTCCAGTTTGCTAAAAATATAATATCTTATGCCTTTAATTAGTTCATTTTTAATCGCTAAATATTGCTTTATTATATAATAGTAATATTTAAATATTAATAAAAAAAATATAATTCCGATAAAAATTCGTGTTTGGGACATCAGACTGTATCCTTTGTGAAGAATCTAATGCAAATCACATACTAATTAAATATTCAAATAAGGGGCGGGATTTTAATTGAAATACATAATCTGCGATGAATGTGAAGGGTTTTATGAACTTGAGAAGGGAGAATCCTTAGAAGACTTTGAAAGTTGTTTGTGCGGTGGGAGTTTAAGTTATGCTGAATTAACACCACGTGGCATGAAAAAAATAACTGAAACTGTTCAAATAATAATGAAACAACCAGTGTTTATCAAAACAGTGCTAAAAAAGCCAGTGCTCACGTTTCTGAAAATATATGTCCATTGTGTGGGCAGATAAACAAAGTGAAATCACTTTTTTGCTCTAAATGTGGAAAAATGCTCAAGCAGGGGGGACCCGCCAACAGATATGATTATAGTTATGTTCTGGAAGAGAGGGAAAAGAGAAAAAAGAGTTTAAGGGGACTATATGAACATATTGACCTTTGGGGAGTAGGATTGGGTATTATTTTCTTGATAGTAATGACGGTTATTAGTAATATCATTATATTTTTGGGATTGGTGAAATTGGCAGTTCAAAATGCCAACGAACCAACCTTATTTTCATTTTTAGGCGGAGTTTCATTGATTTCTTTAACTATATTCATACTATCTGGATTTATCTCTGCAGCTGCCATGGGAACCAGGAGCTACACTGAAGGAATAGTAAACGGATCTCTGGTAGGAATTTGTATTGCAGTATTTGTTTCAATCATTCCAGGGGGAATTGTTCTAGCATACCTAGGAATCATCCCCTGGTTGGTTATTTTAATAGGGGGATTAATTATTTATGGGATGTTAACTGGGATTGGGGGTTTAGTTGCTGTTGCAGTGCGTAAACACACCGGGATAATTTAAGTGAAAGAGAGATAATTTAGTGATTTTTTAAAGTGAATTAAAAATTATCTGAACTTTAATTATCGTGTACCTAAAAATAATAACTAATGAATTAAAAAACTAATGAATTAAAAAAATATTTATATTGTCCTATCTGAAATACAAGGATTATTACCGGGGTTCCTGTTAAATCGTTAAAACAGTCAAAAGATTAAATTGAAGTTATTTATTTTGTTTCATAGGTTAATTAATATTATAATTAATTATGAATATTCAATTAAGTTTAATTAAGATTATTTTAAGAAATAAAAAAAACTTATTTTAACAAATAAAGAATAAAAATAAAGGGGAGTGCCGTGGGCCGGACTTGAACCAGCGACATCCAGATCTTCAGTCTGGCGTTCTCCCAACTGAACTACCACGGCATGATGGGCCCGACGAGATTCGAACTCGTGATCACCTCCGTGTCAGGGAGGTATCATACCCCTAGACCACGGGCCCGCATTCAAACATTATTGTCCTATACTATATAAACTTTTTCCATGGGATGTGATAAAATTTCTAAAATATACTCATTATTCAAGTTTATAATAATATTTCAGTAAAATGTATATGCCTAAATGGCAATAGGATATACAATTAAAAAAATGTAGGGGTGACCTATGATGGATATCCAGGATCCAATAAAAACTACTGTAGAAGAGATTCGAAAGGTCTTGAACATAGAAAACGTGATTGGGGAAGTAATAGAAAGTGAAGACAAAGTCATGATCCCGGTTACCCGAATGGGAATGGCATTCGGAGCAGGAATGGGTGAAGGAAAAGGTACTAGTAATGAAGGAGGATCTGCAGCTGCAGCTGGTGGAGGTGCAGGTATAGAACCAGTAGCCATGGTGGTAGTTTTCAAAGGCCAGAGTGGACCTGAAGGGGTTAAGATGTTGCCTTTAAAAAACCCAGATCCACTAACCCGTGCAATTGGTGAAGTAAGCAATGCCATAGTTGATGTCATGGCTGAAGGACGAAAAATGGGAATGGGCAAAAAACACAGTAAAAAACATGCTAAAAAGGCTGAAGAAGCAAAAACTGAAGAAAAAAAGGGTGAACCTCCAGTATAAAAATGTTTAATGAATAATTCAAAGAAATACAATTTGAACAATTCACCCTGAATATTTAACAGCCTGAAAGTGGGTTAAATTTTGATATACACTATAATAGGCATCATAATACTTATTTTGGTGCTTATTTTATTGTCTTTTCTTTTGATTCCTCTAAAGTTATCCTTGTCCTTTAAAAAACAGGGATCTGAAATTAACGGTCAATTCAGTCTTAAATTTTTAGGTATACGCATTTTTTCCAAGGATATTCCTGAAGATGAAAAAGATAAGGCTAAGAAAAAGGAAGAACTGGAAGATAAAGAAGAAAAAACAGATGAAGAAGATAAATTTAACCTGAAACGTATTTTAAAGATTCTGAACTTAGTTAAAGAGTCATGGCCACATATTTACCGGTTGATTACTGCTTGCTATAGATCAGTGTCTGTGGAAAAATTCTCCCTGAACATGACATTGGGAATGGAAAGTCCAGCAGACACCGCCCTTTTCACCGGATATATCTGGTCTTTTACCTATCCTCTTAATGCCATCACCCGAATTGATGCAGTTATAACACCTGATTTTGATAGACGGGTACTTGATGGGGATTTGGAGGTGGATGTCAGTTTAAAGCTTATCTGGATAGTGGTAGGGGCAGTACGGGCATACACTAAAAAACCAGTGCGGGAACTGATTGGGGAAATGCGTAGCTAGGGGGATTTAAAACATGTTTAATATTAATATTGCAAATGTTAAATTAGCTGGGTGAAAAATGAAAAATCAGGAAATAAAGGTTGGGAAACCTTTTAAAATAGAAAATAGGGTTTTTTATCCGTTGGTTAAGATTTTTCACCTGAAACACCCTAATGGAGAATTCTATTCCTTATCTCCAGTGGCTATGGTGATAGTGGAAGAAGAAATGAAATATATTCTTCCCCTGGAAGAATGTGATGACCCTGAAAAGCTGGAAATCCTAATGTATATGGTCTAATATTAATGGGCTGGTTGTAAACCTGATGGATAGGGTTGATTAACTGAACTGATGTAATTTCTTTTTAATTAACATCTCCCCCTGGATTTATTATCTTTTTCCAAGTTCTAAATGAACTTTTAAATTATTTTTTCACAGTTCCATTTTATAATTTTCTTTAAAACAATTAACAGCCAGAATTTATTTACAGAATAATAATTTTCATTTAAATTTTTATTTTGATTCTATTTTGAGAAAATGATTTATGCTTCTTTTTACAGAAAAATAACTATAAATAGATTAGTTTTGGGGGTGTGTACCTTGAAGTTAGACTGGAATGAATCACTCTCCGAGTATGAAACTTTCATGGTCCTATCTTTAATTGTCCTATCCTGTGTTTTAACTTACTATTTTCATTTTGTTTTAGGATCTGGAATACTTTTCACCCACTTTTATTATATACCAATAGTACTATCCGCTGTCTGGTGGAAACGGAAGAGTTTATGGGTTCCGTTTTTCCTGGCAGGAGTGCTTATTTTAACTGACTGGATCAGTCCACTTCAAAGCGATTATGTGTATGACGACATTTTCAGATCGATTATGTTCATTTCAGTTAGTTTAATAACCATTCTTCTAAGTGAAAAGATTGAAAAATCACAAACAAAGTTGAAAACCAGCGAAGAAATGTTTCGTTCTGTGGTTGAATCAGCCATAGATGGAATTATCACCACTAATATGTTAGGTGAGGTAGTTTCTGTTAATGAAAGCTTTCAGAAAATGTTCCAATGTTCTGAAGAGGAGGTTCTGGGAGAATCAGTGAAAAAATTTATTCCACATCGTTTGAGGGATAAATATGATGAACAAATGGACCAATTTCGTAAAACTGGTGAACATAAACTGGTTGGAACTTTTGAATCAGTGGGATTAAGGAGTAATGGTCAAGAATTCCCATTTGAAATATCCATTACCAACTGGGAGGGAGATGGTGAGGTATTCACCACCTCAATTATTAGGGACATAACCTATCGTCAAAGTGCTGAAAAGACACGTGCCATACTTTCTGCCATTGTTGAAAGCTCAGCAGAATCCATTATTGGCATGGATTTAAAGGGCAATGTGTTAAGCTGGAATAATGGTGCAGAGAGGACCTATGGTTATAATGTGAAGGAAGTCCTGGGAAAATCCAGTTCCATAATATTTCCACCCGGTTCTGATGAACTCTCATCGATACTGAAGACAATTAGTGATGGAGAAAAGATCGATCACTATGAAACCAAAAGAGTAACCAAAACCGGAGAACTAATCGATGTATCCTTAACTGTTTCCCCTATAAATGATCGATCTGGGAATATAATCGGATTATCTTCCATGGCACGTGATGTAACCCGGGAAAAGGCTGCTGAGGAGGCTTTGGCAAGAAGTGAAGCTCAATTGTCAATGATCACTGATAACATGGCTGATATTATCTGCCAGGCCAGTAAGGATGGTGCTTATGTTTATGTTAGCCCTTCAGTGAAATCTGTTATCGGATTCAAACCACAGGAACTTATTGGAAAATCAATGTTCGATCAGGTGCACCCTGATGATCGGTCCAGGGTAACCTCCTGCATGCAGAACGCCCTCACCAAACACATCACACAATCTGTTCAGTATCGTTGCATGAAGGCAGATGGTAGTTACGTGTGGCTGGACACAAAGGGAACACCAATCTCTGATAAGGACGGGTTGACCAGTGGATTTGTCTGCAACAGTCGCGATATTACCCAGCAAAAAAATGCAGAAGATGCATTGCGTGACAGTGAGGAGAAATACCGGACTCTCATTGAATCTGCTAAGGATCCAATTTCTTTGTATGATGAAAATGGTATTTTTTTAATGTCCAACAAGGCAGGGGCCCATAGTATGGGTAAAGAACCGGCTGATCTGCTGGGTCGTTCACTCAGGGATTTTTTCCCTCCGGAAATTGCCACAAAGCAGATTGAATTAATAAGAGAAGTAATCCGTACAGAAGATGGTTTAGATGTGGAAATGTTTGTCCCGTATGGGAAAGATCAATGGTTCAGTACTAGTTTACAACCACTTTACGGACCTGATAATCGGATTCACAGTGTACAGGTAATTTCAAGGGATATAACTGATATTAAAGAAACTCAGATTAAACTGGAACAGGCATTGCAGGATAAGGAAATGTTAATGAAAGAGATATACCACCGGGTGAAAAACAATCTGATGGTTATTTCCAGTCTTCTTAATCTGCAGTCACGTTACATTAAAGATGAAGAAGCCAGGGCCATATTCAAAGAAAGCCAGGAAAGGGCCCAGTCCATGGCCATGATCCACGAAAGACTGTACCGATCCGCTGATCTGAAACATATCAATTTCGGGGATTACATACGTAAACTGGCCAATGATCTTTTTAGAACCTACGTAGCTGATCCATCCCGTATCAAACTGGAACTGGATGTGGAGGATGTGATGATAGACATAAATATCGCTATTCCCCTGGGTTTGATGGTAAATGAGTTAATATCCAATTCCATTAAACACGCTTTCCCTGGGGAAAGTAATGGTAAAATTCGGGTTAAATTCAATGAAAACGATAATCAATGTGTTCTTGAGGTCAGTGATAATGGTGTGGGATTCCCTCCTGATTTTAAACCTGAAAAAGCCGATTCACTTGGTCTTCAGTTGGTTAATAGCCTTACCCAACAAATTGGTGGTGAACTGGAACTGGAAAGAGATCAGGGAACAGATTTTCGTATAACCTTCCAGCAACCTGAAGAAAATTAAAATAGGTTAATGAATATTGATTAGGGTTAAATAATATCTTAAACCCAAAATTAGGTTTAAATGAATATCATGAATAAAAATTTAGGTTTAAGGGTATATCATAAATGAAAATTAAGGTTAAAGGAATATAATAAATGAAAATTTAGGTTAAAGAATAATCTGAATTAAAAATAAGGTTTAAGTGAATATATTGAACTAAAATAAGGTTTAAGTGAATATATTGAACTAAAATAAGGTTTAAGTGGATATATTGAACTAAAATAAGGTTTAATGGAATATATGACAAAAATAAAAAGGAAAGAAAATTTAATTTACAAAGATTTAATCCACATTAAAGAAATCTGATTTCAGTGCTTTACAGACCGGGCAAACATCAGGTGCTTCGTTTTCTACAGTGTTTCCACAGTATCTGCAGACATAGTAATCCACTTCTTCGTTATTTCCTAGAGCTTCTAAAGCTTTTTGGTAGAGTCCTGCGTGGATTTCCTCCACCTGGTTGGCCACATCAAAGGTCCACACTGCTTTTTCATTCTCATCTGCTTTTGCTTCTTCAATAAAATTGGGATACATTTCTTCGAATTCTTCAATTTCACCTTCAATGGCATCCTTCAAGTTTTCTTCGGTGGTTTTAATACCTGACATTACAGTTAAGTGGTTGTGTGCGTGGACTGTTTCAGCTTCGGCTGCTGCACGGAAGAGCTTGGCTACTTGGGGGTGTCCTTCTTCATCAGCTTTTTTGGCATATGCCAAGTATTTACGGTTAGCCTTAGATTCACCAGCGAATGCTTCATTTAGATTATCCATGGTACTCATGTTTTCTGCCTCATCTTATGTTCAATCTTCTTTATTTTGCATGTTTGTGTATTTTTAATTATACACGTCACATAAATATGGGAGATTTAGTATTGGTCTTCACAACATATAATCCATCCATATGCCCAAAATTGACAATTTAAAGTTCTTAAAATGAAAACATCAAATTGAAAGTCATATTATGAGATCACAATGGATTATAGATGTAATTAAAAAAAATAATCAACCTAAAAAATAAGAAAAATAAGAAATAAAAAAACTTAAGCGGATTTGACGGCCATTTCGATATCTTCGGCTTTGACAGTCTTTCTTCCAGCGTGTTTTGCAAGTTCGACGGCTTTTTTAGCTAGCTCTTCGCCATTTTCTTCCAGAGCTTTGGCTAAAGCCTCCTTTGCATCATCGCTTATCCTTTGTGCACCAGCATTTTTTATGATCCTTCCAACTGGAGCAATTGGTAATTCAGCCATAATTTCACCTCCTAATCTAGCTAGGACACTATAATATTTAAAGATATCGGTTTTCATGACATGATGGGCCATGGTACTTGGCATGCACACCCACCAAGTGTGATCATCAACCTACCAAAACTTTAAAGGTTATAAACATCAATAGGAATTCTCATGTATAAGAGTCCGGACATCGAACCCACTATAGAAGAGATACTTGATAAAGCCAAAAATGAGATTATTTCTTCTGAAGATGCACTTAAGCTTCTTAAAACTACTGGTAATGAATATCAAGCCCTTATTCAAACAGCAGACTTAAGGAGGCAGTCCTTAGTGGGTGATGAGATTACTTATATTCCAAACTGGAACATCAACTTCACAGACATATGCACTGGAACTTGTGGGTTCTGTGCCTTCCGAAAAGACTCCACTGATAATGGTGCCTACTTCCTGAGTATGGATGAAATAGTACGAAGGGCAAAAACTGCATGGGATAATGGTGCAGTGGAACTATGCATCCAGGGAGGACTTCACCCTGATGTTGATGCTCATTTCTATGAAAAGATACTGCTTGGTATTAAGGAGGAAATTCCTGATATCCATATTCATGCATTTTCTCCTATGGAAATCTATTACGGGGCATCAAAGTCCGAAATGTCCCTTAAAGAGACTCTTAAAATGTTAAAGGATGCTGGTTTGGGATCTATGCCTGGAACAGCCGCTGAAATATTGAATGATGAAGTTCGAGAGATTATCTGTCAGGGTAAACTCACCACATCCCAGTGGGTGGAGGTTGTTGAAACTGCCCACCAGACTGGAATACCCACCACCTGTACCATGATGTACGGTCATGTGGAGAGTGTGGAGCATCGGGTGGAGCACCTGGAAATTCTTAGAAACATACAGAAAAAGACAGGGGGATTCACAGAATTCGTACCACTCACATTCATGCACCAGAATGCACCCCTTTACCTGAAAGGAATCTCCAGTCCAGGAACTACTGGCACCGAGGACCTTAAACTTTATGCAGTGGCCAGGTTGATGTTTGGAGATCTTATCCCTAACATACAGGTTTCATGGGTGAAACTGGGATTCAAATTCGCCCAGGTATGCCTCACTGCAGGCTGCAATGATATGGGTGGAACCTTAGGAGAAGAGAACATCTCAAGATCTGCAGGGGCGCAACACGGGGTTTACACACCACCTGAAGACCTGCAGCGGATCATAAGGGATCTGGGACGGATTCCTGCTGAAAGAGACACCCTTTATAAGAATATAAAACCAGTGTAATATTTTAAAAAAATTATTCATTTCTTATAATCAATCCCTTTTTAAACTTATTTAGAATCAATCCCTTTTTAAACTTAAATCATATTTTTAAATGATTAATCTAAATTTGAACTGATTCATATAAATCTCAAAAAATTCAGTATAAACCACCTAAAAATGCTTTAAATTATGGTGGGGTGTTACTGAATTCATAAATTATTTTTAATTTTAAATGTTTGAAAGAGTTATGTTTAAACAGTTTTAATAGATCTAACATTATTAAAATGTTCAAACAGTTTAACTAAATTCAAACGGGTTTAATAATCACCCAATCCCCCTCCTCAACACTCTCCATGATCTCCAAACCTTCAACAACCCGTCCAATATGATTCACATCAGATGCAGGCTGGGAATCTCCGAAGAAGATACAGAATGCCTTTCCTGGAGGCCAGTAGGATACATCTCCTTTATCCGCAGATGGTGAGGGGTTTTCATAGTCATGTTCAAGGGGAATGGGGAAGAAAACTTCTTCCTGCCATAACTGGGCTTCACCTTCCATGGGGAGATTTTCATAGAATTCCTGGGCAGTTGAGGGGTTTCGATCATCAAGGAGTACTTTAACAGTTTCCTTTTTCAGTATTTCGATTTCAATTTCCATTTGAGTTCACCTGGGCTACATTTTTTCTTATTAAACAGTCAATACAGTTTAATCTGGGAAATATTTTCTTTTTTTAATCTAAAACATATCATCTTTTAATCTAAACATTTTTTTAATTTAGAATATATCCTCTTTTTCGCCCTGTTCCAGGAGTTCTTCCATAATCTGCACACCGGTGGAGGTGCCGATTTTACTGGCCCCTGCATCGATCATGGCCAGGGCAGTTTCCAGGTCCCGTATACCGCCGGCAGCTTTAACACCCATCTCCAGTCCCACAGTCTCCCGCATGAGCCTGACATCCTCTACTGTGGCACCGCTTACTCCGAATCCGGTGGATGTTTTAACGTAATGCGCCCCTGCCTCTCTGGCCAACTGGCAGGCAATTATCTTTTCATCACGGGTAAGAAGTGCTGTTTCCAGAATAACTTTCACCACGCGTCCCCGTGCTGCTCCCACCACTGCGGCGATGTCAGCCTGGACCAGGGAATAATGTTCTGATTTGAGGGCGCCGATGTTCATCACCATGTCCAGTTCAGAGGCACCATTGGCTACAGCTTCCTCTGCTTCAAAGGCCTTGGCACGTGGTGTTTGTACTCCAAAGGGGAATCCTATCACCACGCAGACCTGGGTGTTTGAGTTTTCCAGGAGTTCACTTGCCAGATCTGCCTGGGTGGGTGTTACACAGACACAGTTAAAGTCATAGTTATCTGCCTCCTGGCAGAGTGCGTGAATATCATCATCTGTGGCATCCCTCTGCACATTGGTGTGGTCTATCATTCCTGCCAGTTCTTCTATGGATATCATAATTTAATCCCTCCGTTTTGTGGTATCTATTATTTTGCAAATGATGTAATTTATTGCAAATAGGATTCTGGTTTATTGCAAATGATTTTCAGTATTTTTTTTAATATTCAACTGATTTAATAATTACAGTAAGAAGTGGGTGAATTTCACTTCAACAGGTCAGTATCCACATTTAATCTAATTTTTTTGCCATGTAGGGTCCCTTCCTTTCATAGCCAAATTTACGGTAATAGTTACGGGCTCCGATCCCACTGATAATCAGAATTTCTCTTTTATCATACTTTTCCCGGCTGATCTCTTCTGCCTTTTTGAGTAACTCTTCACCGTAACCTCGATGCTGCCACAGTTCATCTTCCCTTTCACCTAATGGTATCATGGGGCCGTACACATGTAATTCACGAATTAAAGCTGTTTCGGAGCTGATTTCTGGACGGTGAGCATGTGCTGATGGCATTCGTAGCCTTAAAAAGCCGAGAAGGACATCTGCTTGTGTGTCTTCCATGGACATGAATATTTCCTCCCCTTCACTGGCCCGGTACTTCTCCATTAAAAGCTGAACATTCTCTTTACTGGTGAATATTCCATGGGCTGCCTGATGCCCCACTTCCCGGCAACGGATGCACTGGCACTGAACTTTTTCTTCCTTAAGTTGATTATAAACAAGTTCTCCCAGGTTGGACTTTTTAACACCTGCTTCTATGAGTTGTGAGGGGATATCCCGCTGGATGCGCATGGTACGCACCCATTTTGGCAGGATCTTCTTAACTTCTACTATTAGCTTGACTGCTTCTTCAGTGGAGTAGGGAGTGTATTCTCCTTTTTCCCATAAATCATAGAGTTTGGACCCTTTGGTCACCAGGCAGGGGTAGATCTTCAGCATGTCTGGTTTGAACTGTTCATCAGAGAATAATCTCCTGAACATCCGCAGGTCACGCTCCTGGTCACTGAATAAGCCGGGCATGAGATGCATTGCCACCTTAATCCCGGAGTCTTTTAAAACAAGGGTGGCCTCTACGGTGTCCTGCACCCGGTGGCCACGCTCTACCCGGTGATAGATGAAGTTATAAATGGTTTGCACACCCAGCTCAACCCTGGTACCACCCATTCTAAGTATTCGATCCACATCCTCTCTTTTAGCATAATCTGGTCTGGTTTCAAAGGTCATACCGACACAACGAACACTGGAACTTTCATTGGCTATTTGAACGTCTTCCAGGTACTCGAATCCCTGCAGATCAATGTTGCCTCCTGTGTACTCATCATCAGAATTCAATTTATATTCCTTAACCCCGAAATCAGTCATTGCCTGGAGGCACTGGGTAATGAACCATTCCTGGAAACATAAAAAACGTGAAGGGAAGGTTCCCCCCATAATTATAAGTTCCACCTTATCCAGGGGATGGCCTATGCTCTCCAATTGTTGTAACCGGTTGTAAACCTGTTTATAAGGATGAAAATCGTACATCCTCGCCCTCAATGCTGCTGGCTCTTCCCCCGTATAACTGGGAGGGGCTATTGTGCTTTCAGGGCAGTAAAGACACCTTCCATGGGGACATTTATGTGGGGGACACATAACTGCTACCACTGCCACACCAGAGATGGTTCGTGTGGGTTTTTTCTTCAAAATAGGGGTGATGATTTCTTTTTCACCTTCCTGTGCCATATGAAGTATCTCCGAGTTACGGGGAAACCGGTCCAGTTTATAATTACGACACACCTGAAACTTCGCCTTCTCCAGATCCTTCCTGTTTTGTATTTTTCCTTCCAATATATCGTTTATTATGGATCTTGCGGCTTCCTTCATGTTTTTTCTCCAAAAATTTAGTAGAATGTGATATTTTTTAGCTTAATAATGAACTGTTAACTATGATTTTATTGAAAATCAATGATTTCCATGGTAAAAATATGTGAGTTTAATTATTATTTTTTAAGTTTAAGTATCTCCATGGCACGCATAATGTCGGTTCTGGAGATTATACCAACTAACTGGTTATCCTCTACCACAGGGAGCCTTCCTATGTTTGCCTGGCTTAGCTTGGCCAGGGCATCATTTAAAGGTTCTTCCGGGTGGGTTATGATCACATCACGGGTCATGAATTCAGTTACAGGTTTCTTTTCATCTCCTTTATTGGCCCGGGAAATGTCATTGAATGTTATGATACCTAAAAGATTGTCCCCATCCGTAACTGGGTAACCCATATGTTTATTCTGGAACATAACTTCCATTAGCTCTTCCACTTGGGTTGCAGGTGGCACTGTTCTCACTTGTGGTGTCATTATCTCCTTCACTTTTATCCCCTCCAGGAGAGTGGAAATCATTATTTCCTTGTACTCGGCATCAGCTCCAATGTAAATAAATAATGCAATGAGTATTAGGAAGTAATTCCAGAATATACCAACTACAGCCATAATTATGGCCAGGAACTTACCCACTGAAGCAGCAGTTTCCGTGGCCTGAAGGTAACTCATTCTCCCTGCTAGAAAGGCTCGTAAAACTCTGCCACCATCCATAGGGTATGCTGGGATCAGGTTGAATGCCCCCAGAATTACATTCACCAGTGCAAAGTAATTAAGGAAGGATGCAATGGTAGGATAAGATTGTAACAGTACAAAAAAGAGCCCGTAACATACCAGTGCTATTAAAATGTTTACCAGTGGTCCGGCAATGGCGATCCTGAACTCCTGGCCCGGTTCTTCTGGCAATTCTTCCATAGCTGAAATTCCACCAATTGGTAAAAGCACGATCTTTTCAATGCCAATACCGTACCGTTGAGCAACATAGGAATGGGCTAATTCATGCAGAACAACAGTAACAAAAAGCAGGGTGATTAGTAACGCTGCATTTAGATCCACTCCAGGGACCAGGTTGAAGATGGCCACACCATAGATCAGGGCCATCAGAAGCAGGAATGAAATATGCAGTTCCACAGGGATGTTGAAAACACTGAAAATCTTAAATGAATACTTCATTATTCATCACTCCCTAAATTCATATCGTACTCCTACAATTATTTTATTAACTCGTACTCCTACAATTTATCTTATTAATAGTTGGTTTTAAAACTGTATAAATGACAGTGTGAAAATAAAAACCCATCCCTGAATAATCAGAATATATCTGGGAAAATTGACTTTTGAAGGTGTTTCATATCCATCTTTCAAATTTGAACTAGATTAAAAGGATATAAAACCCTCTAAATGGGCAATAAAAAATATATACATTAAAAAACAGAATATAAACTGGTGTTTAAATGAAAGTGAGCGACTTTTTCGGGCGAAGAGTTTTGGATAAAAAGGCTAACGAAATAGGTAAAGTTGTGGATATGGTCATAAAACCAAAGGAAGGAGTTATAACCAGTATGATCATATCAACCAGTGACTTTGGCCTCACCAGAAAAGATCTGGAGATAGAAACAGCGGATATTGATGAAGTGGGGGATTATTTACTGTTAAATGTTGAAAAGGACGAACTGGAAGCAAGGGTAGAGGCTGTTCAAAAAAAAGAGATTCAGAAAAAAGAGAAAGTTAGGCTGGATATTAAAAAATAGAAATTAATATGGATATTAAATTTAAACCGGATATTAGAATTAGATATAAAAGATATTAAAATTAGATATAAAAGATGTTAGAAGTTAAGACATTAAAATTGAACCATTAAAAATAGAACTTTTGATATTTAAACTCTTTATTGGGAGATGAATTATTTATATACAATCCATTAACCGGGGGTGAAGATGTGGAATCAGTAAACCCGAAAAACAAAGAGATTTTAGTCGGTTCTCATGTGCGTTACAGTGGTACTGGTAGTGCAGGGGAGGTTTTAAGTGTTCGAAGTGATGAAGATGGTGTTTGGGCTAAAATGGACACCACTGAGTTATGGTACAACAGCCGTTATCTTGAACTGTTGAATGAAGAAGAGTACACTCGATTTAAAAGTAGGGAATACCGACGAAATTCTACTAAATCCAGTGATGAAGCTGCTGATGATAAGGAAGCTACTAAGAAAAAGCTGGAAAACATTAAAAAGAACCTGGAAGACATAGACATGAGCAATGAACTGTGTGATGGTGGAGGTTAAAACTCCACTTTTAATCTATTTTTTTGAAATTTATGACTTATTGAACGCTATTAATTTGATCTTCATGGAATCGATTATTATTTTTTTATTTACCTATTAAAAATGGAATATAAATTAGGTCTTTTGAATCTATTAACATGGAAAGTAACTTAGGTCTTATTTACTTGTTAAACATAAAATATAACTTAAATTAAGTTTTTGCTTAAATTAACTCATAATAAGGGTTTAACTTAAATTAAAGCTTCAAATTCTGGATGCACTGATTTAATGAGTCTTTAACCATAGATTTATCCACTTCTAGACCATCTAAAACCTCAATATTGTAACTTTTTCCCTGAACCTGCTGGTGTACTGGATCGCACACAGTTTGATTGTTAGCAGGAATATGCACCGGGTCACAGATAATAGGCTCTGTCACCATTTTATAGAAAACATAAACTATAATTATGGAGGCTATCCCTGAAATGATGGCAATACTTATTTTTATTTTATCATTCTCCACAAAATAATCAATAAAACAACTAAATAGGTAGCTCAACACCATGCCCGTCACCAGAAAGGTGAATATTTTCATTAAAAAGAGATAGGAGATGTGGGAAAAATAATAATTATAATAAAAGTAGTCACTGCCCAGTAGAACAGTTATCATGGCGATACAGGGAATGGTCAACAATAAAAATAGGGTTACCTTAAACTTGTTAGGATAAAGTAGTTCTCTTATATCTACCATAACTATTCTTTATCTTTTTTAATATTTAATTTTTAAGATAAAATTAAAGAAAATCTGCGAATCCAATTTATAAGTTTTTTTAAAAGGCTAAATCCTGAAAATCTTCTCCATAGTTGGTGAATTTTGAAAATAATCACTCACACCCCTATCCTGAAACTTTTTTTCCACCAACTGAAACCTTCCCATTTTTCCAGCCATTTCAGATGCCTTTTTAGTTGAATTTTCATAAAAAACATTCATCTTTTTGAATAAACCGTTTATATCATCCTCAATTATTTTTTCAGCCACCAAATTGTAGATTTCAAGTAAAGACTGGAGTGTAAATTCGTTGGTATCCCTGATAAGGCATTTTGTCTCATCCTGTAGTTTTTCTGATTTTTTGCCTGGATAAAAATGTTGGAGTAAGTTGGAGCGATAGGATAATGCTATTAGTTTATGGGATAGTTCAGGGTAGGGTGAGTTTTCCCTGTAAAATGTGAGACTGTTGAGGCGGAACATCTTCTCAACAGCATCATCCTGAATTCGATAATCCCAGTGAGGCCACTGGCCCATTAAAAGTCCTTTACGTTTAACAAACTGTTCAAGTGGGGAGCCAGCCACAATTTCCGCCCTACCAAAATCAAATGCCAGTTTTTTGTTCATATTCATGAAGCATATGTTCTCGTTGATCTCTTCTAGGGTGGCCCGTGGATGGAACATCAGCAGATTAAAAGTAACGCCCATGTTTAAATCTTCCAGGAGTTTCAGGGAATGATTAATTTCATCTACAGTTGAAGAACGAGCCAGGACTTTTAATCCACTGTCACTTGCATTTTCAACTCCCAAAAACACACCTACTGTGCCCATTTCTTCTAAAATAGTTAAAATATCCTGATCAACACCTTCGGGGCGGGTTTTAATTAAAAGAGCAATATCCTCCAGTTCCACTTTCTCCTCTATTAATGATTTTTTCAAAGAATTCAGGCGAGCGTGGGAGCTCTTTTTAGAGGGTAAAAGGAAGTTATCGTCATGAAACTGAAATAATCTCACTTTATGCTGGTGATAAAGTTTTCCCATTTCCCTGGCAACATTTTCTGGAGATCTCAATGAATAGGGGAGTCCTGTTTTTTGTTTATGAAACGCACCAATACAGCAGTAAATACAACTGGAATGGAAACATCCCCTACTGGTGATGAGGGTGGCAAATCTCTCACCCAACCTGTTATGGGGGGTTTCATTACGTAGTGGGAATGGTAAATAATCCAGATCAGGGAATTTCCGAATAAGATGATTCTCTTTTATTGTTGATTTTTCTCCAGCCGATTTATAGACTAAGTTAGGAATTTTTGATAAGTTTTTTTCGAAATTGGAGATATTTGATAATCTTTTAGGAGTATCTAATAAGCTTTCAGAGATATCTGATAAATTTTTATTTAATTTAAGTTTATTAAATGAACTTTTATCATTCACCAGGGCATCTGCCAGTCCTACAATGGAGTGTTCTCCCTCAAAACGAATTACTGAATCAATGGTTTCGTATTCTAATAATTTTTCAAATTCAAAGGTGGGAAAATGCCCTCCCACAGTTACGTGTACTCCTGGTTTAGTTTCTTTTATGTTTAAGATAAGTTCCAGGAACATGGGTGCTAGTGACTGGAAGGCCATTGAAACTGCCACAATATCGGGATCAAATGTTTTCAATTCCTTTAAAACCCCTGAAAAATCATCGTTATTTGAGCAGGGGACAATTCTAACCGTATGTCCTTTTTTCTGGAGTTCAGCTCCCAGATACCTGATAGCCAAGTTTTCTTCGTCTTCTGCACCTACCAGGAGGACTTTTCCTTTTCTCTTTTCTTTCATGTAAAACCCTATACATTTAGGTCCTTTGAATCGATATTTTTCTCTTACACGTATTAATATGTCTGGACTACATTTCAGACATATGCTACTACATTTAATAATCCTTTATAACTAATTCTTAAAAAGTTAATAAGTTTCGAAAAAAGAAGTACTAATTTTTAACAACAATTAAGGCGTTAAATTAATTAATTTACACGATTTTAGTTTTTTTTTCATATATTTAAACATTAACTCCTTTATAAATAAAATTTATGCCTAAAAATAATGATCTACAAAAATGAATGCGTACCCACTATAATTATATGTTAGAATAAATAATATTAATTATAAAATACAATTTTGTCAGTGAACAAAAATACGAAACATCTACTAAAATAACCTTTTACTAGTTTTAAAGGTTTGACAACATTCATTGACAAAACCTGACAAAATAAATGAATTACTTGATCAATTGTAAAAGGAGGTGAAAAGAACTTGAAAAAACAAATAACAATCTTAATACTGGCTTTAGTAACAGGAGTAATTTTCTGTGGTGCAGTTTCAGCTGCCGACGGAACATGGAACACAGAAACCGTTGACAGCACTGGAAACGTAGGTGTGGATACTTCATTGGCTCTGGACAGCAACAACAACCCTCACATAAGCTACTATGATGAAACAAATGGTGATTTGAAGTACGCCTCTTATGATGGTACCCAATGGAACATTGAAACTGTAGACAACACCGGAAATCCAGACTACTATACCTCACTAGCTCTAGACAACAACAACAACCCCCACATAAGCTACATGGACGGAACAAATCGTGATTTGAAGTATGCATATAATGATGGTACCCAATGGAATATTGAAACCATAGACACCGCCGGAGCTGTGGGTTGGTTCTCTTCTCTATCTTTAGACACCAGCAATAACCCACACATCAGCTACTATGCAGGGGATCCCTATAATGATTTAAAGTATGCTTATTGGGATGGTACTCAATGGAATATTGAAACCGTGGACAGCGGAAATGCAGGTCCATATACCTCTCTGGCCCTGGACAACAACAACAACCCCCACATCAGCTACTATAACTGGGATATTGGTGATTTGAAGTATGCCTATTATGATGGTACTCAATGGAATATTGAAACCATAGACAGTGCAGGATCTGTTGGCAGATATACTTCATTAGCCCTGGATAGCACCAACAACCCCCACATAAGCTACTTTGAGGATATTAATCATGATTTGAAGTATGCCTATTATGATGGTACCCAATGGAATATTGAAACCATAGACAGTGATCTGGATTGGTTACCTACTTCATTGGCTCTGGACAGCAACAACAACCCTCACATAAGCTACACTGACGGAACAAATGGTGATTTGAAGTATGCCTATTATGATGGTACCCTATGGAATATTGAAACCATAGACAGTGCAGGATCTGTTGGCAGATATACTTCATTAGCTCTGGACAACAACAACCCCCACATCAGCTACTACGACTCTACTAACAGAGATTTGAAGTATGCATCTTTTGTGCCCACTCCAATAAATCCCAATGATCCTAACTCGGTAAGTTCATCCA
Source organism: Methanobacterium formicicum DSM 3637 (assembly GCF_000302455.1). NCBI lineage: Archaea > Methanobacteriati > Methanobacteriota > Methanobacteria > Methanobacteriales > Methanobacteriaceae > Methanobacterium > Methanobacterium formicicum. The sequence continues at coordinate 50,218 of NZ_AMPO01000012.1, read as the reverse complement.
GCAATGGCTCTCAAGTAAACGCCGCGACCACAACAACAGCACTGGGAAACACGGTCGGAATGCAGACCACTGGAGCACCATTAGCACCATTGGCCATAGCTGTTCTAAGTGTACTGGGTGGATTATTTGCAACCCGGAAAAAAACAATAAGTAATTAAATCCCTTCTTCACTTTTTTATTTTTCTTTTAAAATAAATTAATCAAAGATTTGATCTAAAACCTTTTTTACTACCTTTACCCAACATATTAATATTGTATTACATGCATAATTAAATGTTTATAATCTGTCAATTTTTTGGATTAATTCTTTTTAAGTTATGTTTTCATGGATATTCTGTGGAGATAAGTTTATATTGAATAAGTTTAATAAAAAAATTAACAAACCGACGGTCGGTTTGCAGGAGGTTAAGATGGTTCCAAGAAAACCCCGGGAAGAAAGAATAAATGAGATAACACAGGCAGCAATTGATGTATTCCTGGAAAAAGGTTACGAAAACACTACAATGGATACTATTGCTAAAAAAGCAGGGATAAGTAAAGGTGGACTTTACCATTACTTCCCCAGCAAAGACATGGTGTTGGTATCGGCCAATGAGAAAATTAGCGAAAAAGTAGGGGAAATAATGGAAAGCGCAGGGTGTTGTTCATCAGTCCGTGAAGGAATCCTGTATTATATCGAAAATTACATTCGCTACTGGCTGGAACATCCCAAAGAAACTGCCTTCCTGTTTCTTTCAATTGCAAAAATGCTGGAAAATCCGGAGTTATTAAAGTACTACCAGCAGTACACCTCAGATTATGTGGCCTTTTTTGAAGGTGCATTCAACCTGGGGATCCAGCTGGGTGAATTCAAACCCCACAATGTGAAAGCCAGTGCCATAACATTGATGGCAGCACTGGACGGTGTTTTAAGTTACATGATATTTGATGAAGAATTAGTACTGGAAGAAGTTGTTAAACAATTTGAAGAAAAGTTCATCACACCCATTGAGGTCTAATTTAGGGATTACCATGAACAATAAAAGACAAAAAATCCGAAAAACAACATTACTCATATCATTTTTACTCTTTCCGGTTACATTATTCTATTTTTCCCCATTTTTGATTATGTGGGGAGCATCACTTGGAATAATAACTGGCAGCTTTTTGACCTTCACTGCACTGTTTATCCTGTCTCTGTTTTTTGGAAGAGCATTCTGTGGATGGGCCTGCCCTACTGGTGGAGTTCAGGAATACTGTTTTTCAATAAACAATGGAAACACAAGGGGAGGAAAATATAATTGGATTAAATACTTCCTCTTTGTCCCATGGATAACCACCATAGCACTACTGGCTGTGATGGCTGGAGGATTGACTACCATTGATCCTTTATTCATGACCAAGTATGGAGTTTCCATCTCAGAACCAGCCATATACATTATTTACTATGGAATCATCTTCACAACGATTATAATAGTTATTCTTGCAGGTAAAAGGGCCAACTGCCATTACTTCTGCTTCATAGCTCCATTCATGATCATAGGGACAAAGATTAAAAACTTCTTCCAATGGCCCTCCCTTCACCTGAAAGCCAATAAAGAACTGTGTGTGGAGTGTAAGTTATGTAAAAATTGCCCGATGAGTCTTGTTGTGAAAGAAAAAGTACTTAAAGAAGATATGCACGACTTTGAATGTATTTTATGCGGAAAATGCGTGGATTCATGCCCTAAAGGAGCTATAAATTATTCTTTTGGCATACCCAAAAAGAGGTAGATGAAAATGGAAACAGTGGATTTTTACTTTTTCTCAGGAACCGGAAACACCTTACTTGTGGTTAAAAAGATGCAGGAAACCTTCCAGGAGAACGGTATCCCTGTGAACCTGCACAAAATAGAAGAATCAAACCCGGAAGATGTTAATTTAGAACATACCATTGGCCTGGGATTTCCAATAGCAGAATTATCCACCTACAACTTCGTATGGAAGTTCATCCGGGCACTGCCCGTGACTGATACGGCCACAGAGGTCTTTATGGTGGACACCCTGGGAGGATTCTCAGGGGGCATTGTGGGTCCAGTGCACGAAATAGTCAAAAAGAAGGGATACAAACCTATTGGGGCGAAAGAGATTGTAATGCCTCCCAACATATTCTACATTCAGGATGAGGAAACCTGTCATGAAAAGGTTCAAAAAGGACTCATAAAAGCAGAGGAATATACATTGAATCTTATCAATGATGAATCAAAGTGGGGAAGGGTCCCGGTACTTTCTGATGCACTTTACTACACATCCATTGCCAGTTTGAAGATCACAGAATCCAATCTCAACCAGAAACTGTTACGTCTGGAAACAGATAACGAAGAATGCCGCAGGTGCGGTATATGTGTAAGACTCTGCCCGGTGGATAACATAACCCTGGAAGAAGGAAAGCCACCGGAGCATGGTTTTAACTGCGAATACTGTTTAAGGTGCACATCTTTATGTCCCCGTGGAGCTATTCCCTGCCCCTGCAATTACAAGGGTAAAACATATAGGGCGGTTAAGGCCAAGGAATTTCTAAAATAGATTAGTTGGTTAAAAAGGGATTAGTTGTATTAAATGGATTAAACGTGTCAAATGGATTATTGTGTTAAAATATTTCACCCGGTTATACTATTAAAAAAAGTTAAATAAGGTTAAACTAAAAACCAACTAAATTTTTAAAAACCTTTTTTCAATAAATCCCAGGGAGATTCTAAAAATGCTAAATTTAAATGAGAAAAACATTGATGTGGAGGGACTGGCCCGAGATGCAGTTAAGGATAATGATACTTTCCAGGAACTGAAAGATGGGGTGCGATCCAAGGATAACACCATCCGGCAGAACAGTTTCAAGGTCATGCAGAAAATAGCCGAGGAAAATCCTGAATTCCTGTATTCTGAATGGGATTACTTCCAGGAAATGCTTCAAAGTCCCAATAACTACCATAAATATATAGCCATCTACATATTGGCCAGTTTAACCAGTGTGGATAAGGATAATAAGTTTGAAACAATATTTGATAGTTATTATAGAATACTGGCCGGGGATAAAGCTATGACTGCATCTCATGTTGCTTTAAATTCTTGTGTGATATCTCATAACAAGCCTAACCTCAGATCCAGGATTGTGGATATACTCATGAGTATTGATGAGATTCATCAGGGCAAGCAGAAGGAACTCATAAAAGCCTACGCTATTGAGACCCTTGGGAAGATCTACCCCGAAGCAGAGGATAAAGAACTTATTGAAAATTATGTGAAATCTCAGAGGGATAGTAAAAGTCCTAAGACCCGTTCTATGGCTCAGTGTTTTCTGGAGAGGTGTTAAAATAAATCTGGAGTGTATTAAGATAAATTTAAAACATATCTTAACCGTATTTATTATTTATCCTGATTTTTAGGAAATTTAGGATTAATAATATCAATCATTTCAATATAAAGTCGATTGTATCCAAAAGAGTTAGAGATGATCACATGAGCTTTTTTTACATTAATATTATTGCAGGAATAGGTTTCCTAATTGCGGGTATTCTAACTTTATATAAGCAGAGAAAAAATCCATCAGAGAACAAATATATGACATTAGCCGGATTTTTATTAATCTTAGCCGGAATTTGTCAATTTATAAGTGTTGTATCTTATTTTTATGAACTTAATTTCTGATTATTTCAATGTCTTTCACCAAACTTGAATACTGGATTGATCTTCACTCAATATGGTAATTTATCCCCGGTAAATTGAGGTTTGAATATCCATTTCCTGTCCACATAATTAAATACTATAAACCTTCATAATATTGATTAAGGGGTAAAAATGGTAGATATGGTCCGTACAACAAGGTCCCACCACTTCCCACAGCGGAAGAATAAATTCAAGAAAATGGTGGCCCAAATCAGGTCCAGGCGGGGATCTAACCCACACAGTAAAAAGCCACCAAAAATGGCATTGCTGAAATATTCCACAAAAGAAAACGAGTCAACCAACTGGTTATCTAAAAACCCGGAACGATGGAAAAAGTTCCAGAAAGAGTACCAGAATGAGTTTATAGATAAGATCAAACTCATGGATGAAATTAGGGATAAGAAAAAAGGCAATGAACTATTATACAGGTTCTTCACGGGTGGAAGATCCTAATTTTTAGGAAGATCCTAATTGTGATTTAGTGGGTTTTTGGGTTAAAAAAGAGTTTTTTAGTGTTAATTAGTGCTTTTTAAATTCAATACTCATTTGATATTATCAAATTATTTTAAATCATCTGAAAATCATATTATATAATCAATTAATTAGGAATTTAAAATTAAAAATTACACAACAAAAAGTTATTATCAAGGGGGATGGGATAAATATGGGCAATTTTGGAGTGATTAAGGCAATGTAATTATAAAATGAAATGGTTAAAATTCAGTAGAATAATTTAAATTATTTAAAATGAATTTCAATAATACATTAAAAATTGTTAGGCTTGGGCGCTTACAATTCATTTTAGGAGGGTTTTTATTCTTTTGTGCCGGAACATTACTGGCTCTTTTATTAAATGCCCAGTTCAATTTGGAAAAATTTATAATGGGCTATGCGGCTTTATTTGCTGCACATTTATCAGTTTCTTACAGTAATGATTACTTCGACTTTGAGGTGGACCAGTTTCAGAAACCTACCCGTTTTTCAGGGGGGAGTGGAGTTCTGGTTACCAATCCTGAGCTTCGTGAATTTTCTAAAAACTTTGCCCTGTTTCTCATGGGATTATCCATTTTCCTGGCCATTATCACCACTATCCTTTTTCAGTTACCAGTTTCATTCTTCATTTTGATATTAAGTGGAAACCTCCTGGGATGGTACTACTCTGCCCCTCCGCTCAAATTATCTTATAATGGGTTAAGCGAATTAGCAACGGCATTAACTGGATTTATAGTGCCTGGGATTGGTTACGTAGTTTTAATGGGAAAATTGGATATAAATTTCATTATTTTTGCAATCCCTCTGATATTTTATGAGTTACTCTTTATAATCAATGTGGAGATACCGGATATGGAAGCAGATAGCTTTGGGGGTAAAAAAACAGCAATAGTAACATATGGTCGTCATTTTGGATTTATAATAGGTGCAATAGCAGCATTAATTGCAACATTATCCTTCTTTTTCATGCCACTAATTACAAACATTCCCCCAATCAACTGGGGAATGCTTTTCATATTTTCATTAGTTCCCCTAGGTTTTGGAATATTAAGCGCCAGGAAAAAATCAATTAAAAAAAAATCTGCCCTTAAATTAGCGAATTATAACATTTTATCTCTTTCTGTTTTCATAATCATGGTAAACACTTATTTCATCTACTTAATTTAGAAAATTGGTAGGTGAGGGGTGTTTAATGGGTTTCATTGAATTTTAATAAATTAATAAAAATAATAAACTGAGATCATCATACGCATTTTCCTGCTTCCTAAAGTACAGGGAGGTACAAGTAAAGGCTGGTATCATGATTTAAATGAGTTTAATTCTAATAATAGAGTCTAATTCCAAATAATATTCAGGATGTTTATATAGTTCCAATTCATTGAGAATTGGAAAATTAGTTCTCATTCATTGAGAATTGGAGATAATAAACAACTTATTTTTTAATTTAACCTTTCACTTAAAAAAACATACAAACGAGGCTTTTTCAACACCCTGAAAGATTTATAAATCTCAAATATTCCTTTTAAAAATTTGCTTAAAGCTGAGGCCACTTCATACATTCCAATGAATTGGATTAAAATAAGGATCACATAGGCCACTCCACCTATACTGAAGCTTAGAGCAATTTCACCTGGATTTGTAAAATGATCCTTGATGAGGTTCACCAGTAAAAAAATACCTAAACCCACAATAAACTGGACTGTGGCCACAAAAAAGGCTTCACCAGATGTTACCATTGATTTTTTCACCTTTTCATGCAAGTCACTCATCGCAGCGATGTAGGTGAAGGTTAGAAGTGAAAGTGTGGCTGAACTTAAAACAAAAACTTCAATGAGAGTTAAAACCTGATCTGAATTATGTAACTGGAGATTACCAAGAATCCATGGTACCAGAAAAATTAAAACAAATATAAAACTCAAATAAGGAGTTACAAGGGTACTGATTTTGTAGATAAATCTTAAAATATTTCTTGTATTCAAAGGAGAATCCTTACAAATAATGGTAATACCTCTATTGGTGTTTTAATAATTTATTTCATGTAGTTGAGTTTATAACACGTTGATTACGGACTGTTTCACATGTGAATTCATGTTTTGAATTTTAGATTCACCTGTTTTAGTTTAATAAATGGTTTATTTGATCTTGTACTCTTTCTAAAAAAGGTTATAAAAAGAATTTTTCCCAAATTAAACCAGTTTGTGCCCAAGTTCCAGTATTCCCTAAAATAATCTGACATTTTAAAGCTTATTCATGTTGTGATGTCTTCATTGTGCTGGTTTGGGAGTGTTTTAAGTAGCTGCTCGTTTTTACCATTATTTAAAAATTAACGAACAACTATTAACCATTCATCCTCTTTTAAGGGTGAGGTATCTGCAGGAACAGCTAGTGTTCCGTTGCTTAAAACCCTTAGAAAAGGTTTCATTCCCTGTGGAACACCACCTTCAGCCGGTTGTGTTGATGGATTAATGGCTTCAAAAACAGCACCTTCATCTAAAAAGTCCAGTATTTCGTCCTGGTTGCGGCCAAAAAGTCCAAATGGAGTGTTTATTAACATGTCTGATCCTCCTTTGGCGAAAATAATCTCATCCTGCTTCTGCCGGTACCTGCCAAGCACGATCATGCTCAAATATCCTAACTGGCGTAAAAAAGTGTCCTGAACAATTTTCACGCGATCTGGATTTTCAGTGACTATTATAAGCCACTCAACCCTATTTTTAAATTCATGAAATTCATCTATTCTATCTTCATCTGCTAAGTGCGCCATAGGCCCGGTATAGGTTAAGTAGGGAAGTGTGGATTTAATTTTCTCAACATCCTCCTCATCAGGGGCCACCAACATCACACTGCAACCTGCTTTATGTAGTGAGTTGGTTAAACTGATGATCCACGGTTGGTCACCAATCACTGCTACTGCATTCCTTCCGGGCTGAGAAATTTTTAGTTTCCTGGAAAGAATTGGTGCCATGATCCCATATATAGCCACTGTGAATATTATTACCAGGAATACCATGGGCATCAAGTGTGGAAAATTAACACCTACCTTTAACAGGCTTATGGAAAACAGAGAAGCAGTAGCTGCAGCCACAATGCCCCTGGGGGCCATTGCTCCAATGAAAATCCGTTGTTCCCAGTTGAATCCTAAACCTCTGGTGGCAACCATTCCCACCAGTGGCCGGACAATAAGAACGTAAACACCTACTAATAGCAGAGCCGAGAAGAAATATGTTCCCATGGCATTTAAATCAACCAGGGCAGCCAGCATTACAAATATAATTCCCAGTATCAATGGTTCAATTGTCTCGGTGAATTCTTCAATACCCTTTGCTGGAGCTAAACGTTGATTACCCACTACTAACCCCATGGTAACTGCGGCGAAAAGTCCTGCTTCCTGTAGTATTAATTCTCCACTAACTATGGCTATTATTCCAAACATGAAGGCTACCAGTGCACTTAAATTTGGTGGAATTCTTCTGGATCTTTCAGAAGCAATGTATAATCCTGCTGCAATCAATCCGATCACAATTCCAGTTATTATGGTAAATAAAATATCCAGGATGGGGAATGAATTGGGGGAGATAATGTAACTTAAAACTGCAACCCCTAAACTGGCACCTATGGGATCTATAATAATACCCTCCCACATCAATACCGAGCCCACTGGCTCCTTGGGACGAGCATATTGGAGTATGGGGCCCACTACTGTTGGTCCAGAAACAACCAGAATTGAGGCAAGAAGAAGCGCCAGGATAAATGGGACTTTTAAAATTAGTAGAATAGTTAGCGTACCTAAAGTCAGGGTTATTAATACACCTAATGTAACTAAACGCCACACAGCCTTACTCACATTGGGTTTAAGATCCCGAATGCGTAACTCAAAACCTCCCTTTAGAAGGAGAATACCAACACCAAGGGTGATAATTGGGAAAAGCGAATCTCCAAAAATTTCAAAGGGTTTCACCAGACCTAAAACAGGACCCACTATCATTCCTGCGGGGAGTAGTAATATAATTCCCGGTATTTTAATTGTACGGGCTAACCATTGCAGAGAAATTCCCAATCCAATAATAAGGCCCAAACTAAGTAGAATTTGATCTCCACTCATGGTCATCATCCGTTAGATAGATTTAAAGCAATTTGCACCTTTTTTGCAGTTCTTAGATATCTTTATGGGGTGCTTACATACTTTTATAAGTGTTTATAAACTATTCCTCACTGAACAGATAAAAAATAACTAAAAAATATTACTTTTTACCCAGTCCATTTATGATCAATCTGCGTATAATGTATGATCTGGAACGATCCTCTTTTTTGGCTATCTGGTCAATTCTTTCGATGTACTCTGGCTCCAGACGGATGTAAACACTCTTTTTTTTTGTCATGTTTATCAGTACATTCCAATACATATATATACTTTACTGACAAACTGGGGTTATCTGTTAATTTAGCCACGTTAATGAATCGATTGAATTGGAAGATGTTAAGAATTTGGTTGGATAATTAAATAAAGTGAATTACTGATTATGATTAAATAAATTAAGGACAGCAATGATTAATAATCCTGTAATGGTTTAATGCGATTATTGTTAATTTCTCCTGAAATTTGTTAAGTGTCATTGAGGATCATAGAAATAGAATTATAGAAGTTAAATACAGGATATGCTACCTTATAGAAATGAGGAGAATCCAATGAGAAAGATCAGCATTTCAGATATCAGCATACGACTTATACATTCAACCTTCAACACTCGTTTTTTCATGGCAAGGGCTTGCCAGAAACTTCCACCTCTGGCATGGCTGGTTAATAGAATACTTTTTGCAGGGGATGATATACAAGTACTTCCCCGGGATGCTACTATTAAAACCAACCTTGCAGTAAATGTTCAGGAGCTGGATGTAAATACTAAAGTTCCATTTTCAAATGAAAATACAGTACTCCCCAGTCAGGTTTTAGGGGAGATGATCAAAAGGTCAAGATACCATTTTATAATGGATACTTGCATATGCCGAACTTCCAACGATTGCCAGAACTATCCTCATGATATAGGATGCTTATTTTTAGGGAAAGGAAGTCAGAGAATATCTTCCACACTGGGGAGAACAGTTTCAGCAGATGAAGCAATTCAACACATAAATAGATGTCAGGAAGCAGGTCTGGTCCCGATAATAGGTAGAAATAAGATAGACAGCCTTTGGTTAAATACAGGTCCCAAAGAAGAGCTTCTTTCCATCTGTCACTGTTGCCAGTGCTGCTGTCTCTGGAAGATGACCTCCAACCTACCAGAGAGTATGACTGGTAGTTTTTCGTCCATGGAAGGAGTTGAAATAATTTTCCAGGAGGAAAAATGCAATAATTGTGGATTGTGTGCCCGCAACCAGTGTTTTGTAGAATCAATCATCATGGAAGAAGGAAGAATAACACGAAACATGGAAAAATGTAGAATATGTGGACGATGCGTTGAAATCTGTCCTAAAGGTGCTTTAAAGATTGAAATAAGTGATGATGCTGTAAAACGCTCACTGGCAAGAGTGGAACCACTAGTTGATGTTGAGCTGGAATAAAATCAGATTTTATGGGGTAGTATTGTATTATTTGTCTTGGTAAATATTGTCGTGATGATTATAATCCTGAAAAACCACTCTACCATTCTTAATTCCGTATATCAATACAAAATCTCCTATATGTGTTCGTCGGGAACCATGCAGATCACCACTCAATGGTTTGTAGTGCAAGGGGTTGGCTGTGATCTGTTCCATCTTCTTTAAAACATGACTATACTGTTCATGGTCTTTTTGGGACAGTTTTTCCATCTCGTTCTGGAACCTGTTGGAAATTATTGGATTTGATCTATGGGATTCAGCCCAGAAATCCTCAAAAAGTAGTAAACATTCCCTCAAAGTACTACAATGGCCCTGTTTCACTTTTTCCCGGATTTCGTCCAGTTCAGCATGATATTCACGGGAAATAATCTGATCTTCATCATTAAATTTATCATTGATGATAATCCCCCCATTATACTCCTAATTGTCGTTTATATGATTATTTATCATATTCACTGTTTTTAGAATCTATTTTATAATGTTATAATTCTATACATTCCGTTTTATAAGGTCATTCGCCGGTATGTTTAGTTTTAGCCCATCTTCTCTCTTTACGGGTTAAAATATGAATAAAAGCAGCAAAGAAGAGTGGTATCAGATAAAGACAGTAAGCCCAGTATTCCACTGCCCGAACCAGTGACCTTAAAATTCCAACTTTATCCCGTCTGATCCCCAAAAGAACCCCTGGGAAGAAGGCTACTGTAGATATTAATCCAATGATCACCGGAGCTTCCATTGCAAAGCGTACCACATTCCCTAAATTCATTATGGCTACAATGTATCCCAGCATCACAAATACGGTGAACAGGAGGAAAACCAGGTACTGTATGGAATCTATTTTTTTGTAGACGGGGATTTTCGCATCTATAATTGGGGCCAGGTACACGAATAATGTTTCAAGATTTCCTGTGGCCCAACGAACTCTCTGCCTGAAGAAAGGCTTCCACTGGGGAACTGCTTCCTGCCAAACTACTGCTTCAGAGCAGTAACGTATTTTATGACCGTCCAGTATCAGTTTAATACTCATGTTCAAGTCTTCGGTAACTGCAAAACCATCCCATCCCTCAATATCCTCTACAAATTTCTTCCGGGTTAACTGCCCATTACCTCCCAGGAATCCAGATTTGTCCATTACATCCCGTGCCCTGAGAATGACATTACCAAAAATGGAAAATTCAACCTCCTGCATCTTGGTGAGCAGATTTCGGTCAGCGTTGTACATACGTACCCTGGCCTGTACTCCTGCCACATCGTCATCATCAAGATATGGGACGATTTTACTGAGAAAATCAGGTTCTAACCGGGCGTCAGCATCAAAAACAGCGATAACTTCACCTTGACATATTCTCACACCATCGTTAAGTACGTATCCTTTACCTTTACCTGCCCTTGGCGCTTTGCGGGTTACAATACGCAGAAAATTGAATTCTTTTTTTAGTGGGCTTAGAACCTGACCAGTCTGGTCAGTGGAGCCATCGTTAATCACAATGATCTCATAGTTGCGCTTTCCATCTTTATAGTAATCTAATTCAGCCAGTGAACGAACGCACCGCTCAATGGTGAACTCTTCATTGTGTGCAGGGATGAGAATGCTGATAAATGGAAGTTCCACTCCTAAAGCCGGTGAAGGTTTCTTTAAACTGACGGTGACAATGAAAAGGTTGTAGATAGCAGGGATGAATAAGAGATACATGAGCCAGGTCATACTTCTGGTGGCCAGACTGTAAACAATCAATGAAAGAATAATGGCGCTGATGAAGAATACCGCTGTTTTTTCAATTACCATCTCCTCTTCCTTAACACTGATCTTATTATCCATCTCTTTTATCTTCTCAAGCTCTGATTTGTGTTGTTGCAGGGCAGTTTCCAGGGTACTGTAAAGTTCATCAATCTGGTAAGGTTTGGACAGATAACCATAAGGAGATGTTTTAAGAGCCCTTGTTACTGTTGAATCATCGGTGTAAGCACTGAGGTAAACCACTGGTATGTCCAGGTCCTGTATGTGTTCAGCAACATTTATACCATCCAGTTCTCCGCTGAGCACGATATCCATCAGTATCAGATCAGGACGGAATAACTCTGCTTTTTGAATAGCTTCCCTGCCATTGGTCACTGTATCCATCACCAGATAACCCATCTCCCCCAACTGGGCAGCAAGGTCCATGGCGGTGATGATCTCATCTTCCACAATCAGTATCTTTGGACGTTCCTCCCATGAAACCTCTTCATCAGGACTGGTCACAGGCACTCCTTCGCCCAGGCCGGTATAACGTATTAATTCAATCTTTTCACGGTATTCCCGGTGTTTCTGGATAGTGGTTTCAAGTACCAGCTCTAGTTCTTTATCAGGGTAAGGTTTAATAATATAACCGTAAGGACTGGTAGTTTTAGCCCTTTGTAAGGTCTTATCATCTGAATAGGCTGTTAAAAATATCACTGGTATGTCCAGGGAGCTTATTTTCTGTGCAGCCTGGATTCCATCCATCTCCCCCTGCAGAACAATATCCATAAGCACTACATCTGGTCTTAGCTCCGCCACGGTGTTAACTGCATCTTCTCCATTGGAAGCGATGGCTGGAACTTTAAAACCAATGTTAATCAGTTTCTGCTTCAGATCCATGGCAGTTATTTTTTCATCTTCCACGATAATTACTGATGCCGGTTCCATATTGTGCACTCCAAATAGCTGTTAAAACTGTTTTTAATATATTAAACAAAATAGCTTACAAATTCTTTGTTATTTAATTTAAATAGTTTTTATCCTCTTTTTCATTTTTTTATTCCCTTTTTTCATTTCTTCATATTTTCAAGATGATACTAGAAAACTACTAGAAAAACAATTTTTTGTAAATTCAGTAATTGTTTGTTACTATTATTTTATTAAAATAGGAATAAAAACATTTGATAAATTAGGGGTTATGTTTTTCATCTACACTCTTATCCTGCACTGAAACGCAGAATCGGCACAGTGCACTGGGAGTATCCTGCTGTTTATCCTTCACTGGACACAGGTAAACACCCTCAACCAGTCGCAGGGTGAAACCACCTGGGAAACGGGTGCCCAGTGGATGGATGGGTTCTTCTTTTACAAAGGCAGTGTAGGTGCTGACCACCCGGGCGATAATATAGAAACATTTTTCATCAAGACTCTGGGAATTTTTGATATTCTCATTCTGAATCTTCAAGAAATTTTGAAGCTTATAAGAATCAACGTAACCGGAATAATTAGAACGGTCGTCCTTTATATTTTTAATACGGACAAATAATGCCTTGGTGAATCTGGATATGATATCATCCCTTTCCTGAGGAGGCATGAACTTCACATCCTCTTTAAGGAAATTGGATCCCCTCATAATATCTTGAATATGGATGGAACGTGCTTCGTTTTTTAAAACTTTAAAAAGATAATCTTTACTTATTTCCTGGTTGAAATCCATTTCACTAAGTTTATTGGCCATAGTTATCACCAGGCTATTCCTTTTATTTTATCAGTGTCATTGAATTATTCTAGGTGTTTTGGGGGTGGTTTTTTATCAGGTTCATTCTACATACTTGGTTTTATCAGGTATTTTACATACTTGGTTCCTGTAGGGCAATGCAGAAACCACATACCGCCAGGGGATTGTCTTCATTATTTTCTTTGACTGGGCAATAATAAATATCCTGGTCTTTACGCACCTTCAAACCCCCGGGGAATGGTGTATCCACTGGGTGGACTGGTTCTTCCAGTATGAAAGTGGTGTAAAGGGACATGATCATGTAAGGCTTGAATGATCGATTTTTACCATACTCTGCTTCCATTAGTTTTTCCTGTTTTTGCAGCAGATGTATGGCTTCTGCCAATTCAGCAACATCAACCAGTCCTGAATAGGAAGTTATATCTTTTTTAACATCAATGTAGCCCTTTAAATAACCTTCGGTGTACATTTTAATGTATTCTTCCTGATAATGTGGATGGACATGTTCCATATTCTTCTTGAGGAAGCTACAAGTTTTGATGAAGTCATTTATGTGCACCTGGTTTGCTTCACCCTTAAGCGCCTCCAAGAGATCATTTTTTGATATCTTCTGGGAGAAGTCCAGTTCTTTGATGATCATGGTTTTTTTTATTCTTTGATATTCCTGGGGTTTCTTTATAATTTAGGTTTGTACTGGTATCATGGGCTAATCATGTGCATGATACTTTTTAAGTATATTTTCAGCTGTTTTAGGTCCTATTCCTTCAATTCGAAGTAGTTCTTCACGGGACACATAGCGAAGGTCTGTTCCAAAGGCATCTACCAGAGCCCTGGCACGTCTGCGGCCCAGGCGTTTGATCCCCACCACCAGTGGAAGTAACTCCTCTTTCACACCGTAGTAAAGTCTGGCAGTAAGGATATCCATGGCATCCAGTCCAGTGTAAATACCCAGAACCTGGCATATCTCCCGGTGGAATTTCACCAGCTGGGATGCCTCGTAGGCTGCTCGTCTGGTGGATGCAGCGTAGACATTGAAGGCATTTTCAATCTCATACTCGCTCCGTTCATCCATCCACTCCATGAGGGTGGCAGTAGTAGCTTCATCATTACCCACATCCACCACAAACAGACCTGACCTGTTCAACCGGTCCCGGACAGGGTCCCGGCTTTTGCGGCCCTTAAATGAGATGGGGATCAGATCAGGGGTGCGGCATATCTCGTATACCAGGCGGGACATGTCAACTTCCCCACCAGAACGGGCGAATTCCTTAAGACGCACCGCAGTCTGCACTGCGTAGTTGCTCTTGGCAACTAACATACCAAATGCAGTGGCCCGCAGACCATCCGGGACTGCCTGGATCATCCCGTGTTCTGTGAGAAACTCCAGTGCCTCCTTAATCTGAAACTGGATAGTGTCTGAGGCGAATAAGGATGTGAATTGCGAGTGACTCATCTGGAAACCGGAAAACGTGTTCTGGAAAAATTCCATAAGTTCCTCCAGGTTTCGAGCCATCCCTGCTGCTACCTGGGATATGATCTGACGGTAAACTGCATCCCTGTTTTCCAGTAGCTTGGAGTTGGTGGCTTCAATTTCCCCGTAGATGTACTGGTACTGGAGTTGCTCAGCTTCTGATAAGGTCTTACCAATCAGGTAAGAATAACCCTCTTTATCATATCCTGGACGCCCGGCACGGCCAGACATCTGTAGGTAATCAAAAACTGGTATGGGTTGGGGTCCCTGGCTGGTCCAGCGGGTGTAATCACGGATTACAACATTTTTAGAGGGGAGGTTCACCCCGTACATCAGACTGGGGGTGGCGGTGATCATCAGAAGGTTCCCGGCACGGAATTCCTCCTCAATGATCTCCTTTTGCCGGTCGAAAAGTCCTGCATGGTGGAATGCCATCCCTTTTTCAGCACATTCTGCCAGTTTCAGGCACACCTCTGTGGGTAGTGATCCCCTCCTGCGGGGAACATCCAGTATCTTCTCAGCCACCTTCTTGAAATCCTTCCTTTTATCTGCAGGTAGACTCTTTTTGATCTTACCCGCCAGGTAATTGGCCAGTGATTCAGTGAAACGGCGTGTGGAAACAAAGACCAGAGCCTGACTGGATTCATCCATGGAATCCTTAAGAATGCGAAGAATAACATCGTTTTTGTTCTTGGTACCGTACTCCTCGGTGTTGAGAACTTCCTTAAAAAGTGGTACTGGTCGGTAGTCGTGTTCCACCACCCTGGCACCTAACCAGGTGGAAAGCTCCTCCATATTCTGGAGGGTAGCAGACAGGGCAATTAACCTCATCCCGGGGTTTAGGAGGCGGGAACGGGTTATGGCACATTCTATGGTGGGGCCCCTGCTGTACTCCCCGATCATGTGAAACTCGTCAACTATGAGAAGATCCACCTCGGAGAGGGTGTTCCAGTTGAAACGGGTCAGGGCATCGTAGGATTCAAATACCATCACTGCCAGGTCTGATGAGGAGGGGTGTTTACCCACTTTGATACCGTGTTCTTCAAATTTTTTAAATTCCTTAACCTTTTCATTCTGAATGGACAAAAGTGGCACTGCATAAACCACTTTACCTCCATCGAGTATGGTGCGCAGGGCTGCCAGAACACCCAGGAGAGTTTTACCACTGGCAGTGGGAATAGCGATGATGTAATTTTCTTTCTCATCCAACAGCCCGGCATCCACCACTGCTTTCTGGGCAGGGTTAAGCTCCTCAATCTGGGGATAAGAATCATGCACTATCTTTCTGATGGTTGGATCCACGGATTCAAGACTCATATTTCCTCTAGTTTAATTTTAATTTTTTCCTTTTTAATTACTTCAATGTCAGTGATGCGAGTGGAAGGGTACTGTCCATTTTCATCCTTTTCCACACTTTTAACCATGTCCCATATGGTCAAAAGACCCACACTAACTCCGGTGATGGCTTCCATCTCCACTCCGGTTTTCCCGGTGCTGCTCACATTCACTGTAATCTCAATAGAATCATGATTCACACAAAATTCCACTTCCACACCACCAATGGGTATGGGATGGCATAGGGGTATCATCTGGGAAGTGGATTTAACTGCCTGGATGGCTGCTATCTGGGCAGTGGTGAGCACGTTACCCTTTTTAACCTCCCCTTTTTCAATGAGGTGGATAGTTTCAGGGGTTAACTTTATTTTTCCCCTGGCAAGTGCGGTTCGTTTGATAACTGGTTTATCTCCCACTTCCACCATGTGCACCCCACTCTGGGTAAGATGTGTGAATTCTTTTTCATCCATATCCATTACTCTCCAGTTTTATTTATTAAATCTGATTTATTCATAATTGTTAAGTCTGATTTAATTCCTAATTTGTTAATCTGATCCTATCTGTTAAGTCTGATCATTCCTAAACTATAGGTGAGTTCCTAAAGTATAGGTGAGTTAAATCTATAATTATACTGTTGGGATAGAGCTAGTGATAAATAATAATTGAATCTATAATAAATGGAATTAGTAAGGTATTTTGGAATTAGTAAGGTATCTGAACTTTACTGTATCCCAGGGCCTGTTCCCTGGCCGCAACACCCATACCATTCCTTAATGCTTTATTTTCCAGTATTTTATCCAGTGCACTGGCCAGTTCAGTGGGGCTGGATGGGTTAACCATTATGCCCACCTGTTCATTCATCACTTCACTGATTCCACCCACATTGGTGGCTACTACTGGCAGGCCACTGGCCATTGCTTCCAAGATTGTGATGGGGAATCCTTCGGATATGCTGGGTAGAACAAAAACAGTACCTGATGGCATAATATTATCCACATCCCTACGGGCACCTGTGAAAACTACATCCTGGATCTTTTCATCAGGTACTTTCAGCTCCAGTTCAGGGCGTAGTGGACCATCACCCACAATCACCAGTTCTGCATCAGTTTTCATTAACTTCTTAGCTTCCAGAAGATATTTAACCCCCTTCTGATATACCAGGTTACCTACAAATAATATTACAGGCTTTTCATGACTTATCTTTATGTCGGATGGTAGTTCCTTCTTTTTGGGGTTGAATTTTTCCACATCCACGGCATTGGGAGTTATATAAACCTTCTCCTGATTTATGCCCAACTCTAGCACTTTATCCTTAAGTGTCTGGTTCACCACCAACACGTAATCTGCTTTTTTTAGAACAAACTTAATCATACTCCTGAGGACTGGATTTTTAGCCTGTATCATAAGGTCAGAGCCATGAGCAGTCACTGCCGTTTTTTTCCCAAGAAGTGACCCCACACATACTCCTATAAGTCCAGGTGGTAGAAGGAAGTGAGCGTGGATTAATTCGATATTGAAACGGCGTACCATGCTGATAAGTTTGAAAAATGAAGATATGAAGAAAAATAAACCCCTTAATCCCTTGATATTAGGTGCGAAGGCAGTTTCCACCTTCACCCCACCAATATCTTTAACATCTGGGTGAGGATAAGTTAACACGTAAACTTCATCCCCTCTTTTTACAAGTTCCCTGGAGAGGAGATAAGTATGGGATGAAACACCTCCAATATGGGGTGGGTATTGTCCTAGTAAGCACACACGCATGATTTCACCATAAAATTATCTAATACTATGAGATTTACCTAAATTAATTAATAAATCATTTAATAATCCATTAAAATGTTTTTAATTATCAACTAAAATGTTTTTAATAAATAAAATCTATTTTCATTTTTATACATCTTTAAGTTCTTATAGCATCTATAAGTACTTAAAAACATCCTTTTCGATTAATAGATAAATTAATCTCCATCATAAAATATGATAAAATTAGGTATTATAAATAAACAAAAATTTAAGAAGTTTTTAGTTCAACCTGGTGGTTACTGTTGAGTAAAGTGCCATCCATTTTCAGAATAAGTACTTCTGGTGTTATATCAAATCTTTCCTGGCAGCGCTCTTGAATGGAGATGGCAATTGAGTTGAAAACTTTCACAAGCAGTCCTTCTCTTTCCAGGATGCCCATCATATCCTCGGTGGTGTTTGATCTGTAAACTTCTTCCATAGTCTTCCTATCTCCACCTGCAAGTCCGGTGTGGGTAGTGATGATCTCACGACGTCCATCTGCCAGGCGATGTTCCGTTTGAAAGATGCCACCGGCTATTTTAACCAGTTTACCTGCATGTCCTAAAAGAATCAAACTGGATATATTACTTTTCCTGGCCTCATCTAACATGTAACCCACCAGGTTACCCATC
Organism: Methanobacterium formicicum DSM 3637; assembly: GCF_000302455.1. NCBI lineage: Archaea > Methanobacteriati > Methanobacteriota > Methanobacteria > Methanobacteriales > Methanobacteriaceae > Methanobacterium > Methanobacterium formicicum. Next base: position 31,766 of record NZ_AMPO01000012.1, on the reverse strand, counting down.
TGGATGATCTGGTCATATTCTACGTCCAGCAACTTCAGGGCAAGTTTTTCCCCAATATTACCTGGTACGAAAACCAGTTGCTGGTATCCTTCAGCCAGTGCCACATCCAGCTGGCATTTTTTGGACTTCTCGAAACTCTCCGAATTCATGGAACGGGCAATACCAGTGGTTCCAAGTACGGATATGCCATCCACAATACCCAGACGTGGATTCATAGTCCTATGGGCAATCTCTCGACCATCAGGTATGATAATTTTAACTATGGCACCTTTACATGATGGCAGTGCATCCTCCAGATTGGACCTGATCATCTCTCTGGGAACCGGGTTTATGGCTACTTCTCCCACTGGTAGCTGTAATCCTGGTTTGGTTATCCTACCTACTCCCTCTCCACCAATGATGGTAATATCGGGTTTATCTTGAAGATGGACTTCTGCCTGAACTTCCAGGTTGATGGTGACATCCGGGTCATGGTAGGGCATTTTCACCACTGAAGCCCTTCCAGAATAGTCATCAATTTTTTGAGAAGATTTAACCGAAATATCCAGACAACCCATTGGTGTTTTGATATTAACCTGGGAAACCTTTCCTTTTATGGATAAGAGTGCGGCTAAGGCTGCGGCAGTGGCTGCACTTCCAGTGGTGATTCCATAACTTTCACTGTCAACTGGAAAAGAAACAGATGGGGGAGATGACTGATTCCCCCTACCATGTTTAGAATTAAGTTCAGGAGTATTCTGGTATTTTTGAAGGGAATGATTTTTTTCCATATTACTTAATAATCTTCTTGTAATCATTTATTAACTAATATCTCATAATCATTCGTAAAATGATAAAAATAAAATTATTTACCGGTTTTTTCTTCTTCTATGGCTTTTACCAGTTCTTCTTTACTTGGAGCACCTACAAAACGTACTACTCCATTTAAGGCAATGGCTGGTACTGCCATGAGGCCGTATTCAACTGCTTTATCCCGGTCAACCATGATGTCAATTTTTTCAACTTCCAGAGTACCTGGCATGTCTTTTTCAACTTCGTTTACAACTTCAATAGCCATGGGACAGTAGGGACATGAAGGAGATGTGAATACTTCTACTTTAACAACCATATTTTTCACCTCATTTTTTAAAACTATAATATTAACTTACATTTTTAATTTTTATGCTTGTTTATTTAAATTCTTTTTTATGATAGATTTCTAATTTTATAAAATTTGGGATGGGTTATTTATTTTGGATGATAATTTGATTTTATTAATTCTTTTCTATTTTTTATTCTCATCATCGATGTATTTATTAGTCTTTTTATTTCTATTATATAAAATAGTGCAATACACAAACAGAGTTAAGCTCTCACAGGTGATAATTTGAAAGCAATTGTCCGATCCCCCGGGTCAGCCACGGTAATTAATGCCATATCTACCGGTTGTGGATCTGCATTTGGTATAAAGCTTTATGTAACGGCAGAAGCCAGTTTAAATTCATCAAAAAGAACATTCAAAGTAGATAGAGATGTTGACACCACACTCATGGAGATATGTGTAAATAATGTGCTGGAAAAATTTAATGTAAATACAGGGATCCATATTAAGACCAGTTCCACTTTACCAATGGCTTCTGGACTTTCCAGTAGCAGTGCAACCTCCAATGCAGTGGTACTGGCCACATACCAGGCTCTGGTGAATGATGGAGTGGTTCCTCAAGATAGCTTAAACGATTTAGATGTACTTAACCTGGCAATTGATGCTTCCCTGGAGGCTGGTGTTACCATCACCGGTGCATTTGATGATGCCAGTGCTTCTTTCATGGGGGGTCTTACCATCACCCACAATTCACGGAGGGAGATCTTCCACCATGGCAACATGGAGGAGCAAAATATATTAATATATATGCCCAATAGAAAGTCACCTACTGCCCAATCTGATGTAGGTAGAATGAAACTCCTGGCACCCTGGGTAAAACTCGCATTCCAGGAAGCACTGAAAGGGAATATTTACGAAGCCCTAACCTTAAATGGAATGTTATATAGTGCTGCTTTAGGTTTTGATGCGGGAATTGCTCTGGATGCATTAAATTCTGGTGCACTGGCCGCTGGTCTTTCAGGAACTGGTCCTTCATTTGTGGCCATTGTTCCCGAGGAAAATATAGACCCGGTTCAGGAGGTATGGAGTTCATATCCTGGAAACGTCATTTTAACTCAGGTTGATAATGTGGGAACCAAGGTGGTTGACCATGGATAGGGCAGAAGCGTTACAACTCTTGGAAAGTTCTCGGAAAAAGATCGACAAACTGGATGAGGAAATAATAAAACTCATTAAACAGAGAACTTCACTGGCAACTGATATTTATCAGGCCAAAATAGTTCTGGGAATGGAAATTCATGACCCGGAAAGGGAAGAATTTATCCATCATAAGATCAGAGAAATAGCTAAAGAGCAGGAAATAGATAAAGACAGTCTCACCCAGATCACTATGATACTGACGGATTTGAGCAAAAAAGAACAACAGAAAATTCAAGGAGGTAAAAAGCATGGGTAACATTAGAACATCATTTGTTAAAAGAACAGCCAAAGAGCTGATTGAAACTTATCCCGGTAAATTCACCACAGATTTCGATGAAAATAAGAAGTTAGTGCAGGAATTCTCCACTGTAAGCACCAAACATCTGCGAAACAAAATCGCAGGTTACGTGACTCGATTAGTTAAGAATAATTACTTCTAGGTTGGTTGCTATGGGAATAATAGTGGCCAAGTTTGGAGGAACATCCATCGGAGATGGAAAAAGGATTAAAAAAGCAGCTCGTGCAGTGGTTAAGGAATACATGCAGGGCAAGAAGGTGGTGGTGGTGGTTTCAGCCATCAACAAGACCACCGATAACATCCTGGAAATTGTAAACAAATCTATAGGAGATGCCATAACCGAGAAACAGATGGCAGATATAGTATCCATGGGAGAAATCACCAGTGTAAGGGTGTTTTCATCCACCATTGAATCTTTGGGTGTTAAATCCGAGTATATAGATCCTCATATGGAACTCTGGCCAGTTATAACTGACAGCAACTATTTAAATGCTAAAATTGACTTTGCAGAGACCGAGATCAGATCCAGGGAGATCCTGAAATTACTGGATCAGGGAGTTATACCGGTTATCTGCGGTTTCCTGGGAAAAGACAAAGAAGGCAACATCACCACCCTGGGAAGGGGTGGAAGTGATATAACCGCTTTCCTGATGGGCCACTGCCTCCAGGCAGAAGAGGTGATCATTGTCACCGATGTGGGAGGAGTGATGTCCACGGATCCCAATAAACTACAGTCCGCCAGGAAACTGGACAAGATCAGTGTGGAGGAGATGAGAGATCTGGCAACACACGGAGCTCAGGTACTGCATCCCCATGCACTGCGCTACAAAGACCCCAAAATAAATGCCAAAATCATAGGATTTGAGCACGGTGATCTTTCAGCACCTGGAACAGATATAATGGGTCCCTCAAAGGATAAAATGTTAAGATCAACCACTCTCAACAATGAACCCATTTCAGTCATTGCAGTGGTTGGTGAAGAGATCCTGACCAAAGTAGGGATCCTGGCTGAACTCACCAAAACCCTGCAGGATAATAATATTAATATTTACGGTATTTCTACCGGTCAAAACTCAATAACCCTTTTCATTGATAAATCAATGGCTGATGCTGCCCATGAAATCCTTCATGAGGTGGTGGTGAAGAGTCCGGATATGAGTTCCCTGTCACTGGGTCGTGAGATCGCCATGATCAGCGTCAACAGCCAGGACTTCATTGACACACCGGGTATTATTACCAAAATCACCGCACCGTTACGTCAGAATAAAATAAACATAGTGGAAATCTCATCAAGTCAGACATCAGTGGTTATATTTGTAGACTGGAATGATGGTAAGAGAGCTTATGAAATGGTAAGGAGAGTCTTGGAATGAAATTGGAAGGTACCACAGTTGCTATGGTAACCCCATTCACCCGCGATGATAAAGTGGATGAAGAGGGAATGAGGGAGAACATGAATTATCTCCTAGAACGAGGTGTAAATGGCCTACTGGCCGCCGGAACCACCGGTGAGTCTGCCACCATAACCCACCAGGAACAGAAGAAGATGATGGAAATCCTGGTTGATGAAGTGAAGGGTAAGGCAGCCGCAGTGGCCGGAGCAGGTAGCAACTCTTCCAAGGAAGCTCTTGACCTGGTGAAATACGCAGAAGATATCGGTGCAGATTACGCACTGGTAATAACACCTTACTATAACAAACCCCAGCAGCACGGGCTTTATGAACACTACAAAATGTTATCTGAATCTGTGGACATTCCCATGATCGTCTACAATGTTCCTTCCCGTACCGGGACGGATATTGATGTGGAAACCATTGGACAAGTAGCCCAGCTGGATAACATAGTAGCCATTAAAGAGGCCAACCCTGATCTGGACAAGGTTTCCCAGACCATCCACAAACTTAAAAGCCTGGATGTGGATGATTTCCTGATCCTATCTGGAAACGACAACCTCACTTTACCCATGATATCCCAGGGATGTAATGGAGTTATCAGTGTGGTGGGTAATGTTGACCCGGCACGAATGAGTGAAATGGTTAAAAAAGCCATTGAAGGAGACTTCCAGAGGGCCAAAGATCTTCATTACGAGTTGTATGATCTGATGAAGGTTCTGTTTATTGAGTCCAATCCAGTTCCAGCCAAGGAAGCACTCAACATGATGGGTAGACCGGCAGGTCATGTTCGCATGCCACTGGTCCCATTAAGAGAAGAAAGTCAGGAAAAACTCAGGAAGGTACTCCTGGACCTGCAGTTGATCTAAACTGTTTAGTTTTCCTTCTTTTTAAGACTAAATCTATTTTAGCTGCCTGGATCCAGGCCATTGGATTTTTAAAATAACACCCTATTTTTCTCTTATTTATTTTTTTAAGGATTCTTGGAGAATTATCAAATTAGGGAAGAATTATCAAATTATTGATCTTTGGGGAAATTATCAATCTTTATGGAAATTACTAAAATAGGTATCTTAAGGAGAATTACCACTCTTTAGGCAATTACTAAATTAGGGATCTTTAGGAGAATTACCAATCTTTAGGAGATGATATATTATGATAAATGTGGCAGTAACCGGTGCCGGTGGAAGAATGGGGTCCATGATCATCAACACTATCCTCCAACAGGATGATATGCAGGTTGTGGCAGCCATTGAAGCCCCTAACACTCCCCTGGAGGGGAAAGATGTTGGGGAAGTCATGGGAATTGGACCAATTAACGTACCCATAGTGGGTGCAGAAAAGCTTAGAGAAACACTGAATGCGAAAAAACCAGACGTACTGGTGGATTTCACCATTGCAGCAGCAGCAGTTGGCACCATAAAAACCACTGCAGAATCTGGTGTTAATCTGGTGGTGGGAACAACCGGTTTCACCGAGGAACAGATGAAATCAAACCAGTCCGCCATAGAAACCAATCAAGTAGGGGCAGTTATATCCCCTAACATGGCAGTGGGAGTGAATGTTTTCTTTAAGGTAGTGGAAGAGTTGGCATCCATCCTAACCGATTACGATGTGGAGATCATCGAAGCACACCACAAGCACAAAAAAGACGCACCATCTGGAACTGCAGTCAAAGCCGCCGAACTTATAGCCGGAGCTCTAAACCGTAACCTGGATGAAGTGGGTGTTTACGGCAGGGAAGGGATGGTTGGTGAGCGAACACCTGAAGAAATCGGGATCCACGCAGTTCGCGGTGGAGACATTGTGGGAGACCACACAGTTCTATTCGCCGGGGATGGAGAACGGTTGGAAATCGTACACCGTGCCGGTACCAGGCAGGCATTTGTCAATGGTGTAATTAAGGCCATTCGATACGTGGTGACAGCTGAAAAGGGTAAGATAAGTAATATGGATGACGTTCTGGGATTATGAAAGTGTTCCATAATTATTACATAAGAATATCGAATCAAAAGAAGTAGATATTCTGGGATTATGGTATTCCACAGAATTATGATATTCCATAATTTATGTGAGTATAAAATCGAAAGAAGTGATAGTATTATATAGAGTTGATGGACAGTATTAATAAAGAGTATATTAAAAGGTTTAAAAGGTGGTTATATGGTAAATGTAGGTATTTTAGGTGCAACAGGAATGGTAGGGCAGCGTTTTATACAACTTCTCGAGGATCACCCCAAGTTTGAGATAACTGCTCTAACTGCCTCCCAGCGTTCTGCAGGAAAAAAATATCAGGATGCAGTGACCTGGCACATGGACACACCCATCCCTGAGGCAGTGCAGGATACAGTGGTAGTGGACACAGACCCCAGCCAGGTGAAAGATGTAGAGATAGTTTTCTCGGCACTACCTGCAGAAAATGCAGCAATAGTTGAGCCCAAATTCGCCGAAGCAGGTATGAAAGTTGCATCCAATGCCAGTGCTATGCGCATGGAACCGGATGTGCCCCTGGTCATACCTGAGGTGAACCCGGAACACCTGGATCTCATAGAAATCCAGCAGAAAAATAGGGGATGGGATGGATTCATAGTTACAAACCCCAACTGTTCCACCATTGCCCTGGTACTTACCCTGAAACCTATATACGACCAGTTCGACATCAACCGAGTATATGTATCCACCATGCAGGCAGTTTCCGGAGCAGGTTACAATGGAGTGCCATCCATGGCTATGATCGACAACCTGGTACCATTCATTGGTGGGGAAGAAGAAAAAATGGAATCAGAAACACTGCACCTTTTGGGTGATTTTGACGGTGAAAATGTGGAACCAGCCACCTTCGGAGTCAGCACATCCTGCCACCGGGTCCCGGTGGTGGATGGTCACACTGAGGCTGTTTTCATGGAAATGGATGAAGAATTCAACCTGGAAGATGTTAAAAAATCCCTGCAGACTTTCCAGGCACTTCCTCAAAAGTTGAACCTGTACTCTGCCCCAGAACACCCAGTTATTGTCCGGGAAGAGGAAAACAGGCCCCAACCGCGCATGGACCGTATGAGGGGAAAAGGAATGGCAGTCACCGTGGGCAGACTCCGGCAGGATCCAACATTCCCTCAAAGCCTGAAATACGTGCTTTTAGGTCACAATACGGTTAGGGGTGCTGCAGGAGCTTCTATATTAAATGCAGAGCTTATTGCAGAGATAATGTAGGAGTTATACTAATATTAACTCCTACTTTAACTTATTTTTTCAGATAATTTAATTTGAATCCTTTTTTTATGTATTTGAGGTTATTTATTATCGTAAAACCTTATTAACTTAGTAAAATTTCATTAAGTTAGTAAAAACTTTATTAAGATTTTTTTTTGACAAAGATTTGTTAGTATTTTTATTTTATTTTGAAAAGTGTGAATATTCTTTTCTTGGAGATTATTATTGAATGCATTCATATCTCAAAGCTTAAAAGGAGATTAGTGCATAAATAAGATTAGAATTAATGATTGTATTGATAATAATAATTCCACTATCTAAGTGATAAACATGGCCTTTTTGAAGGATACCGAGAGAGAACAGTTAAGGCAGCTGGTTAAAGCCTGCCTTTTAGAGATCAGCAAGTTGAAGATCGAGCTTAAAAAGTGCCAGAATGAATCTTCCAGGTCCCTGGTTCTAGAGCACAGCAAACTGCAGGAGTTACGAAAAGATCAGGATATAATCATCCAGAAAAAGGAAGATGAGATTCAGGGATTACTCAAACAAATGGAAGAAAAAGATCTGAAAATAAAAGAATTGCAGGAGATAAAAAATCAGTTCAAACTGTTAACCCAAAAACCTAAAAAGGACCTGACTTCTTTCCAGTCCAATATCTACCTGTTACTCCCTGATAAAGAGGATAACCTGGAAAATCTTTTTGAATGGATAATTGATATGGGATTCACAGAACTTACCCTGCAGAACTTTGAACACGCCCTTAGAAACCTGGAAAGGAAAGGTTACTTCCGTTCAAGGAATAATAAAGGTACAGTGATGTGGCAGAAAATAGAAAAGGACTAATATATACTTTCTTATCTATTTTCCATTATATTTATTCATCCAATTTTATACATATAGGGCTGTTATTCTCTATTTTAATAGTTTTTAATAGTCTATTATCTATTTTAAAAATGTCTCTTTATAACCACTTTTCAAAAGCCAAAAGGTGCACGTACCTATCCAATGGTGCAACTATCCTTTTTAAAATCAACCCAACCATACAATAGCAAACTATTTATATAATCGCTAACCTACTGATCATTTACATAAAACAATTTGAGGTGATAATGTGGCACAATTAGGACAAGGACAAGGACAACCTATTATAATTATGCCTGAGGGCTCTTCAAGAGTTTTAGGAAGAGATGCTCAGAGAATGAACATATTAGCAGGAAAAGTCTTAGCAGAAACCGTTAGGACCACTTTAGGTCCAAAGGGAATGGACAAAATGCTCGTAGATGGATTAGGTGACATCGTTGTAACCAACGACGGAGTAACCATCCTCAAAGAAATGGACATTGAGCACCCTGCTGCTAAAATGCTGGTAGAAGTAGCCAAAACCCAGGAAGATGAAGTGGGAGACGGAACCACCACCGCAGTTATAATCGCAGGAGAACTACTCAAGAAGGCAGAAAGCCTCCTGGACATGGACATTCACCCTACCATAATAGCTATGGGATACAGGCAAGCAGCTGAAAAATCTCAGGAAATCCTGAACGTCATAGCCATCGACGCAGAAGACCGTGAAACCCTCCTGAAAGTGGCAATGACCGCCATGACTGGAAAGGGAACTGAAAAAGCACGAGAACCATTAGCAGAACTGGTGGTTGGTGCAGTCAAACAGGTAGAAGATGACGGTGAAATCGACCAGGATCACATCAAAATCGAGAAGAAAGACGGAGCAACCATCGATGACTCCCAGCTCGTAAACGGTGTCATAATCGACAAAGAACCAGTACATCCTGGAATGCCTAAAAAAGTGGAAGACGCAAGGATCGCATTATTAAACAGTGCCATTGAAGTTAAAGAAACCGAAGTGGACGCTGAAATCCGAATCACTGACCCTGCCCAGATGCAGGCTTTCATTGAACAGGAAGAACAGATGATCAAGGACATGGTTAACAAAATAGCCGATGCCGGAGCAACTGTACTCTTCTGTCAGAAAGGAATTGACGACCTGGCACAGCACTACCTGGCCAAAGCAGGAATCATGGCAGTGCGCAGAGTCAAAAAATCAGACATGGAAAAACTCGCCCGGGCAACCGGAGCCACCGTAGTTTCCAACATCGAAGACCTGGACTTCGAAGACCTGGGACTAGCAGGATCCGTAGCTGAAAAGAAAATCTCCGGCGAAGCAATGATCTTCGTGGAAGACTGCAAAGACCCAAAATCAGTAACCCTCCTCATCCGCGGTTCAACCCAGCACGTGGTAGATGAAATCGAAAGAGCAATCGAAGACGCCATTGGCGTAGTTGCTGCAACCATCGAGGACGGTAAAGTTGTTTCTGGTGGAGGAGCTGCAGAAATCTCCATAGCCAAAGGACTCAAAGAATACGCTGACACCATCAGCGGCCGTGAACAACTAGCTGTTACTGCATTCGCAGAAGCACTGGAAGTAGTGCCAAAAACCCTGGCTGAAAACGCAGGACTGGACAGCATCGACGCTCTGGTAGACCTACGAGCAGCCCATGAAAAATCATTGTACATGGGACTCAACGTATTCACAGGCGACGTAACCGACATGTACCGTGCCGGAGTCATTGAACCTCACCGAGTCAAAAAACAGGCCATCCAATCCGCAGCAGAAGCCGCAGAAATGATCCTAAGGATTGACGACGTCATTGCATCCACTGGTGCAGGTAAAGAACCTGACATGGGTGGAATGGAAGGAATGGGCGGAATGCCTGGTGGAATGCCACCAATGATGTAAAGTCAACCGACTTTACTCATTTTTTCTATTTTTTTAAATTATTTCTAACGGTATTTTTTTTAAAATCTGTATTTTAGGGAAATCTGTATTTTCGGAATTTTATGGTCCCTTTTAGCATATTCATGGTCCCTTTTAGTAAATATTAATTCTACAAAATCATCAATTATCCAACCAAATCGGGCTATCTTTGTTTAAGTTGAAACTCTGATGAAAACTAAATCTTAACAATTGTTATTAAAAGCTCTTTAACAATCATTATTTGGTCTTTAGGGTTTTCTTTGGTTATAATAATCCATCAAAATAACGAACATTTATTCATTATAAAAAATAAAGAATATTTAACCATTTTTTTAGAGGTTTTAAAATGTTTGGACGAAAACCATCATCAAATTCTGCAACTGATCTGGATCCAAATTCAGCTTTTGAAATGATTTTAAAAAATAAACAGAACCCGGAGTTTATTTTACTGGATGTTAGAACCCTCGGGGAATACAATCAATCCCATATTGAGGATTCTATCCAGATAGACTACCAATCCCGTGATTTTGAGAAAAAAGTACAGGAATTGGATAAAAGTAAAACATATCTGGTTTACTGTAGATCTGGAATGAGAAGTGGAGCCAGTGTAGATATAATGAGTAAGCTTGGTTTTAAAAATTTGTACAACATGGCTGGTGGAATAATGGGATGGGAAAATTGTGGATTGTCCGTAGAATGATAATATCCCTTTTATAAATATTCTTTTTAAAATCAGCGAATACCAGTCAGTTAAAATTGAGTAAAAAAATATATGATTAGAAAGAATCTATTTAAGACTCTTTCCTTTTTTTGATTCTTTATACCATTGAATGGTTTAATTAACGCCCAAAGATATGCACGGCAGCAGTACCACCGGTACCACCAATGTTGTGGGTCATACCGATTTCAATACCCTCAACCTGCCTTTTACCGGCATCTCCCCTGAGTTGCCAGACCATTTCAGCAGCCTGAGCGATTCCAGTGGCTCCTAGTGGGTGTCCACGTGCTTTAAGTCCTCCAGAGGGGTTCACTGGTATTTCACCATCAATACTAATTAAACCTTCCTCTACAGCAGTACCACCCTGTCCTTTTTCCACAAATCCCAGATCCTCAATGGCTAATATACCATTGATGCTGAAGCAATCGTGTACTTCCACTGCACCTATGTCCTTAGGTCCCAGACCTGCCATATCATACGCAGTCCTGGATGCATGTACTGTGGAGTCAATGGTGGTAATATCCCTCCGGTCATGAAGGGCAATGGTACCTGATGCCTGGGCTGAGGCCTTAACATACACCGGTGTGTCGGTGTATTTACGGGCATCCTCAGCTGGGCAGAGTATAACTGCAGCTGCACCATCAGTCACCGGGGAACAATCCAGTAATCTGAGGGGGTCAGCCACCATAGTTGAGTTTAAAACCTGATCCACACCAATTTCGAAGGGGTACTGGGCCAGTGGGTTCAGGGCACCATTCTTGTGGTTGTTAACACTGAACATGGCCAGCTGTTCCCTGGTGGTTCCGTATTCATACATGTGCCTGCGGGCCATCATGGCGTAGAGTGAGGGGAAGGTAACTCCCTGCTGGGCTTCCCATTCCTGGTCAGAGGCAGTGGCAATGGCAGGGGTAGGATCCACCACATCGGTCATTTTCTCCACTCCCGCAGAGAGCACCACATCATGATAACCAGAGGCCACCGCCATAATTCCACTTCTAAGGGCTAAACCACCTGATGCACAGGCTGCTTCCACCCTGGTACAGGGTATAGGTGTTAGACCTGAATGGTCGGCAATGAGTGAGGCTATGTGCTCCTGTTGTATGAACAGACCTGCAGTCATGTTTCCAACGTACATGGCTTCTAAGTCTGCTCCTTCAATATCTGCATCGGCAGCAGCCTTAATTCCAGCTTCAGTAATCAGATCCCTAAAGGATATGTCCCACAGTTCACCAAATTTGGTTTGTGAAACTCCAATAATTGCAACATCTCTCAATTTAACATTCCTCCATTATTATATTAATTTTAATGTTTAACGTGGAGTTAGACCTGCCATCCTCATTTTTCCTTTGAACTTGGCGTATATGGCGTAGTTCACGTATTCTTTGTTCTGGATCATATCCTGAACCTTAGGAGCCAGTTCACGTTTTTCTTCTATTTTATCATTAACGGTGATGCTGAAGGCATCACTACCTGCACCGGAACCGTAAGAAACAGCAAAAATACGTTCACCCGGTTGGGCAATATCTAAAATGGCTGCCAGTCCTAGGGGTGTTGCCCCAGAGTAGGTGTTACCAATCATTGGTGTTAAGAGCCCTGTTTTGTACTGTTCTTCTGTGAATCCCAGTTTTTTAGCAGCTCTTATGTAAAATTTACCATTGGGCTGATGGAAAACTGCATGATCATAATCAGAGGCTTCTGTGCCCATCTTATCCATCATTCCCTTGGCTCCAGAGAGCACGTGTTTGAAGTATGCTGGTTCACCAGTGAAACGCCCTCCGTGGCGGGGATAGGGTTGTCCTTCCCTTCGGTAGAAGTCAGGGGTGTCGGTGGTGAAACTGTAAGTACCTTCAAAGTCAGCTACAGTATCCTTGGATCCAATAATGTACGCTGCTCCTCCTGCAGATGCAGTGTACTCCAGTGCATCGCTGGGAGCTCCTTGAGCAGTGTCTGCACCAATAGCAAGACCATATTTCACTGCATCAGAATCAACCAGTCCCATACAAACCTGCATACCAGCTGTTCCGGCCTTACATGCAAATTCCATGTCTGCTGCCGTGAGATCAGGGCTAGCTTCCACAGCCTCTGCCACTATGGTTGCAGTGGGTTTAACTGCGTAAGGATGTGACTCTGAACCAACGTATACTGCCCCAATCTTTTGAGGATCAATACATGCTCTTTTAAGTGCATTACGAGCTGCCTCCACTGATATGGTGGCGGTGTCTTCGTCTGAGGCTGGTACTGATTTCTCATTAACTACCAATCCTCTGGAAACTGCCTGGGCATTGTCTCCCCAGACCTTTGCAATCTCTTCAACCTTTATACGGTATGAAGGTATGTAAACTCCATATCCTACTATTCCTGCCATATTAAATCACAACCGTCTTAATAGTATTACTGATTTTTTCGTGTTGAGTTAATCTTCTTTTTAAGCTATACAGATTTATAATTGGTTTAATTGGGGTATACCTTATATTTTCCTTTAATCTTGGATATTTTAAAAAAAATTATGTAATTAATTTAAGGCTGAAACCAGTTTATATAGTTATGTATACCATGGGTGGAGCTGGTAGCGTTCTTAAGAGGACTGTTCTATTTCAAGTATTTATTAGATATAACTCATAAAGTAAATTTAATGCAAGTTGAAGATAAGCAAAAACTTAGAACAATGATATGGAGAGTTCTGGAGGATAATAATCTTTTAAGAACCTCAAAGTCCTGCTTCGGAAGAATTCCAGACTTCAAAGGGGCACATGGTGCTGCCATGAGGTTGAGGAAAACAGTGGAGTGGCAGGATGCAGAAACAGTCTTTTCCAGTCCAGATTCAGCCTTGAAGGATGTACGTAAAAATGCGCTTCTGGATGGTAAGGTTCTGGTGATGGCCACCCCCAAACTAGAAAATGGGTATCTTCTCCTGGATCCAGCAGAAGCCAGTGGCAATGAAAAAAGTGCATCCACCATTGACGGGGCTTACAATCTGGGGAAAAGGATTGTGAAATTCCCCAGTATTGATCTGGTGGTAGAGGGTTCCCTGGGAGTTGATCTGGAGGGTAACCGTCTTGGAAAAGGAAGAGGTTTTGCTGATCAGGAAATATCATCCTTACTACGAGCAGGAGTTATTGATAGGGAAACACCCATCTGCAGCCCGATACATCCACTGCAGATGGTGGATCATGTTCCCACTGTAGAACATGATGAACAGATTAACATGGTGGTAACCCCTGAAATGGTTATCAAACTGGATAGAATTACGTTAAAAAGATTTTTAGAAAAAAATTAAAGTTTTAAAACATTATTAACAATTAAAATGCAAATTGTTCTAAAACTTATTAAAGTTTAAAATGTTATAAATGTTCTAGAATATTAAATAAGTTCTAAAAACATTCCCAGATCCAGTTTTCCCACATCTTCTGAGGTTTTCATACCGTACTTTTTGTAAAGGAATTTCCAGTCCTGATCCATGAGGAATTCATGTAACTCTGCAGGGGTGAATGATTGTCCATTACGTTTCATATCCTCCAATTCAATTATACAGTTTTTTAGAAGATCCTCAGCGTCATCCAGTTCCATGAGTTTGCTTATCATGCCATGGTCATCTTTAAACTTCTTCTGGACATCTATTCCTTGATAGTAAAAGCTTTTAAATCTGTTTTCCTGTGAAATAACCCGGTGAACAATTAATAGTTTCTCTTGAAGTTCCTCTACTTCTTTAGGAGTAAGTTTCATATTTTCATCATTCCTGGTATCAATACACTTAATGAACTGATAGACTAACTGCTCTTTTTTAGTACTTTAACGTGCCAGTATTCGTAAATTTACTGTTTTTAGTTCTTTAATGCTGATTAATCCTTTAAATTATCCAATCTTTCACGGAATTCCTTACGATGGCGTCTTTCCTCATCTCTTATGTGTTTCAGGACGCCCACCACTTCCTCATCATCAATGACTTCAATTTGATGGGTGTAAATATCAATACCCTCTGATTCGAGTTGGATCTGACGTTTAAGCATTTCTTCAAGGTTGTCTCCGCCAAAATTGAGTTCCTTGTGTTCCATGGTTGGTTTACCCCCTCTTTTAGTTATAAGATCTGCCAACCACCACATATGACGCATTTCATCCACAGATATAGCTTCAGTCACACGACTGGGATCACATTCTTCCATTAAAAAGGAATTTTGCACGTAAACCATGGTTGCTTCCAGTTCTCTCACGAAATCATCATTCAACATGGCAATTATCTCATCTTTATTCAAAATAATACCCCCTTTATCATTTGAATATTAAAATATTACAATAATCAACTGAAACGTCCTGAACTTACCATAAACAAGGAATCGATTAACTCCTGAAGGAACCTTTATTAAATTACGAGATATTTATTTAATCACGGAACATCCATCAAATCACTGATCAACTCTTTCTTACGGTAAGCCATGCCCTGAAAGACTGCCACCAGGTCACCGGCTTCATCATGTATATCCACGGTGTAACTGGCAATTCGACCTCCACTGGACAGTTCACGGGCTTCTGCGCGTAACACTCCCTTACTGACTGCTTTGAAATAGGATATGTTAGCGTTTATGGCTACAGTAACTGTTCCATGGGAATTGGCTGCCAGGGCAAAGGTAAAATCGGCAAGGGTAAACAGTGCTCCTCCATGAACCGTTCCCACACTATTAAGGTGCATATCCTCAATTTCCATGGTGGTGGTGGCTTTTCCCGGGGAAATACTCACCACTTCAATGTTACTTAGATCGGCAAAACGATCGTTTTCAAAGAACTTTAGAATTTTTTCCATTTTAAAAACCTGGCCTTCCTAATTATTAAAATTCCCAATTTAATACTCGATAATATACTATTTGAACAAATTTAATCAATGATTAATATTTTAAACAAAGATTCAATATCTTTATTTTTCATTCATACCTATTATAAAATGTTTAAATTATAAAATTTATGATTACCACAAATTATCATAGAGTAAATTCTGTAAAGAAAAGTATGTGGGAACAGAAATAATGAAAGCCATGTTACTGCGGGTTGGCATTGACAAATCCAGTGATGGGGTTCTGGCTCCCATCTTCCCTGATGGAAGTTTTGAATACATTCCCTTGTCAGAAAAAGATGAAACATCTACAGAAAACCGCACCTACACAGATTTAACCGGTGAAAAAGGGAAACCTCTTTCAGATTACCTTCCAACCCGCGTGGCTGACCGTAAAGTACACCTGGATCCCGAGTTTAAAACTTTCACTTATGGCGATGTAGGTCGAAAGGCAGACTACCTCTTGAAACTAAACCCGGGTGACATTCTGGCATTTTACGCGGGGTTTACTCCCTACATGAAGTCAGAATATCCTGAAGCCCTTTATATAATTGGTTATTTTACTGTAGGAGAAATTATAGATTTTCACAAGATTACTGGTTCTTACAGGACTAATGATTCTCATAAAAGTTCCACTATCGAAATTAAGAGGATTCAAGAGCAGTACCCTAACAATTCCCATCCTAAAAGGGTTTCAGATATTCATGATATGGTCCTGGTAGTGGGAGACCCTGAACAAAGTAAAATATTGGAAAAAGCCATCTTAATCAGTCAAAAAAAGTTGAACAAAATTGGTAGGTATTACCATGCAGTTTCACCCCAGATGAAGGAACTACTGGGAATTAGTGGTTCTATTCAAAGGAGCATACCTCCCAGATTCATATACGAAGAGGATAAACTCCTTAACTTAAAAGATTTACTGGGTATAAGATGATGATCCCCTCTTTTGATCTGTCTTTCTATGCAAATCATTGATTTTTGATTAAATTTATCTAAACTAAAAATGACAACTTTTACGGCCAGTTTTTTCTATATACCTTTGATGGTACTCTTCTGCCCTCCAGAACGTGGGTGCTGGTTTGATCTCGGTAACAATCTTTCCCTGGTACCTTCCAGATGCATCCAATTTTTCTTTACTTACACGGGCCAGTTTCTCCTGCTCGGAGTCATGGTAAAATATAACTGACCTGTATTGAGCTCCAATATCTGGTCCCTGCCGGTTTAAGGTGGTGGGGTTATGAATGCTCCAGAAAAGATCCAGTAAATCGGTGTAGGAAACAACTTCAGGGTCATAGGTAACTTCAACCACCTCAGCATGACCGGTACCTCCTGAACAAACATCTTGATATGAAGGGTTATCAAAATCCCCTCCAGCATAACCTGCTGCAGTATCCACTACCCCGTCCAGTTTCCTGAAAGCATCTTCCACTCCCCAGAAACAACCAGCCCCAAAAGTCGCCTTTTTAAGGTTATTTTCACCCATATTCACCCACTCCTTGAATTTTTTAAGGGAATTCACCGTGCATTTGAATAACTTTCGATAATCCAAACAACTCTTTAATAAATTTAAACTCCTAAATTTGTTTTTAGGGAAACTATTAGTTTATCTTGAATGTATTTTTTGTATTTCATTTTCTATAATTTTTGTCATTATAAAAAGTTATTTTATCGTTAAGATGAGTTACGGGGTACATGTATTAAATTGATATAAAAAAATTTTAGTCACCAGGCACATAATAAACCACATGCAGAATCATAAAGTTGCCTCCATACTTCAGCAGGTGGCAGATTACCTGGAACTGGATGGTGTTGATTTCCGTACCAAGGCTTACCGTAGGGCAGCCCATACCATAGAAACTCTCAGTGTGGACGTAGCGGACATGCAAAAACAGGGAAAACTGGAGGAGTTACCAGGGATAGGTAAACATATACATGAGAAGATCGAGGAGATACTGGAGACTGGAAACCTGGAATACTTGGAAAATTTAAAAAGTGAGTTTCCACTGGACATGGATGCACTGATGCAGGTGGAAGGACTGGGTCCCAAGAAGATAAAATTATTATACCAGGAACTGGGGATTAAAAACTTGGATGACCTTGAAAAGGAGGCTAAACGTCACCATATTCGCAGGTTAAAGGGGATGGGAACTAAAACCGAGGCTGAGATTCTTCAAAACATTGAATTTGCCAGGAAAAGTATTGGGAGGCAGTTACTGGGTGATGTCCTGCCCCTGGCAATTGAAATCAAACAGAGGATAAGTACCCTGGATACGGTGGACCAGGTCCAAATCGCAGGTTCAATCCGCCGCAGGAAGGAAACAGTGGGAGATATTGACATACTCACTGTAACCCAACATCCAGATGAAGTAATGGACTACTTCACACAGATGGACCTGGTAGGTGAAGTGATAGTTAAGGGGCATGCCAAGTCAACAGTACGACTCTACAATGGTATGGATGCAGATATCCGTGTCTTTAAAGAGTCAGATTTCGGTTCAGCAATGGTCTACTTCACGGGTTCACGTGAGTTAAACATCGTCTTAAGGAAAATTGCCCTATCCAAGAGTATGAAACTCAACGAGTACGGGGTGTTCCAGGAAGATGTGCGCCTGGCGGGTCAAACTGAAAGTGAAGTTTTCAGGGCACTGGGACTGGATTACATTCCACCAGAACTTAGGGAGAACACTGGCGAGATAGAAGCAGCCCAGCGAGGAAAACTTCCTGAACTGGTTGATTACAATGATATAAAGGGTGACCTCCACATACACACCAACTGGAGTGATGGTAAATCCAGTATCTGGGAAATGGCCACTAAAGCATCTGGTATGGGCTATGAATACCTGGCTGTCACCGACCACACCCGCCTTCCAGTGGCCCGGGGCCTGGATGAGGAACGATTAACCCAGCAGATGAATGAAATCGACCAGATCAATGAAGAAATGGAAACTATAACCATATTGAAGGGTGCAGAGGTTAATTTAGATTCCTATGGTAACTTGGATATCTCTAGTGATATTCTGAGGGAACTGGACCTGGTGATAGCTGCAGTGCACTATGACCTCCGGCAGGATCCAGAAAAAATAAACGAAAGAATTTCCAGGGGACTTGAAAATGAACATGTGGACATATTAGCCCATCCTACCGGCCGGAAACTAAAAGAAAGGCAGCCCTATAAGTTAGATATCGAAAATTTGTTCCAGAAGGCCAGTGAAAGTGGAACCATCCTGGAAGTGAACTCCCAACCCAAACGATTGGATTTAAAGGATATTCATGTTAAAATGGCCACAGAATATGGCTGTCAGTTGGTGGTGAACACAGATAGTCATCACACATCTGATTTAAGTTACATGGAACTGGGTGTATCCACTGCCCGCAGGGGATGGGCCGAAAAGAAAGATATAATAAACACTCTTCCCATTAAAAAGCTTTTGAAGGTTATAAGTTAAGTTATGCTCGTTTTTGAAATATTTTTTCATAAATTACAAGCTCAAAGAGATATTAATTTTTAAAAAAAAGATTCTTTGGTAAGTATATTTTCAGATTATTTTAAAAATCCCCGGTCTGGTGAAGTAATGACAGTATCCTGGCCAGGGTAACCACATCCTCCCGATTGTGTTCAATAATAGGTACTAATGGGCCAATATTGCCTGTTTCACGGTAAGTCAGGTAAAAATCAGGAACTTTGCTACTGGGAACATCATCACATCTTTTAACACCAAAAAAGTGTTCTTCCAGGGTCTGCAACCTGCAGTTAGGGAGCTGATCATTCCACTGGCGCCGGGAGAAGTGGAGAAGATCCAGGTGCTGGGTGTTGATACCCGTTTTCATGTGATGAAAACGCATCCTACTTTTAATGAATGGAACATCAAAACTACGGCCGTTGAAGGTAACATAAACATTATCACTGTCCTGATGGGATAGAAAACCTTCAATTGCTGCCTTTTCTTCCTTCAAATTCCTTAATAAATACTGGTTAATGGTTAAACCATCCTGGTTTCCTTCGGCAACACCAATCAGGATGAGTGGCACATCTTTAAGTCCGAGTGTTTCAATATCCATGAAAAGCATGTTTTCAGCACCGGAAAGGGAGGACAGGAGGAGGTTAAGTGGATGAGAAGGTGAGTACTTGGTTGATATCCATTCTGAGATGGCACAAACATCATCTGTTTCCATTTTCTCTAAAAATTCACAGGCACGGTCCTTGTAAACTGGATGTTCGGTTAAATCATCCAGGGAGGTGAATCCACTACTTTTAAGTTTTCTTTCTGTTGATGCACCAATTCCTTTAATCAACTTCAGATCACTGAGTAAACATTCATTAACTCGTTTTTCATCTAAAGTTTTGATTTCTAACTTCTCATGAGTGGTGAAACGGTAACATGAACCGCACTTTGTATCTATCTCTTCCCCGTACTCCAGGTCTTCCAGTGATTTGTCCTGATAAGTTTCCAGGAGTTTTTGTTTAAGTTTTTCAGGGTTATTTTCAGATTCATAAACCATATGTCGACTCCAAAACTATTATGGATTCTATTTATTGATAAATTCTAATGGATAGATGATACGTAACTCATTAAACTTTACTTTAAAGCACTATTAAAGCACCATCAATCTTCACTACCCTTACTATTATTACCATCATTATTTATGGTTGTTAAGGCCATATATAGCTGTAATTATTAATTACTAAATTCCAAAATGCTGGTAAAAAATTTAAAAAACCCCCTTTTCAGGGAAAAATTACCAGTTTTCAGGGGAAATTTCTTTATAATACGTTATGGTAATTATAATTAAAATATAATACTCATAATAGAATTATAATGTAGAAGGGGGACTTATATTGATTAAAACTCTCATTTTATATGAAAGCCGGTATGGATCTACATGGGAAGCAGCCAATATAATTTCACTTATTCTTGGTCCATCCCGCCGTTATCCGCTCTCCCAGTTTGGTGAAGGATGTCGTGACTTTGATTTTATAGTGATAGGTAGCCCTATCTATAATGGGAAAGTTCACCCCAAACTACAGACTTTTCTGGATAATGAGCGAGAATGGCTTGATGAAAAGAACATAGCTCTATTTTGTACCTGTCTTAATGGTTCTGAAGGTTTGCGTGTTCTCAGGGAAGTTGAGGATAATCTGGGGGGTAAAGTTCTGGAACTGGGTGTTCTGGGGGGTCGCCTGGAAATGGATCGTTTAAATGACCGGGATTACCAGGCACTCAAGGAATATATTTCCCGGGAAGGACTGCCTTCTCAGGGAATGGACTTATTCAATAGTAGGGAAGTTGTGGACCTGGCTTTACGACTTACTGATATCAGAGATGGGCTGTTAGATGAACTTCCAGTAGTGGAACTTAAGAAAGAGGTTGAAGACTTTTTAAAGCAACACAATACCTGTACCCTGGCCACCAGCTCCCAGGATAGTGTACGTGCCACTCCAATGGAGTATGACTATGATCAGGGACATCTTTACATTCTCAGTGAGGGTGGAATGAAATTTGCCCACTTACTTTCCAATTCCAATGTTTCAGTGGCAGTTTATGAAGATTACACTGATATGGATAATCTGGTGGGAATGCAGATAACCGGAGATGCCATTATAGTGGAAGACCCGGTAGAATATCAACAGGTCATGGACATGAAGGGTCTTAGCATGGATTACATCCGAACATTACCATTTGATCTCAAACTCATCAGGGTGGATCTGGAGAAGGTTGAATTTTTAAACTCACAGTTTGAAAAAAAGGGATACTCAGAAAGACAGGTTTTGAAGTTTTAAATATTTTTTTGAAATTTACTTTACAGAATGTTTTGGGAAAAATTGAATCCTGAATTAATGATTGAATAATTCCAAGAAATAATTCAAAAGATGAAATAATTAATATTGGAATAATTCAAGAGCAAAAAATCAAAAATTGGAATAATTGAAAATAGTTGGAATTATAAAATTTTTTTTTATGAAATATAATTTTGTAATGAAATGTAGTACCAGTTATTTTGTTATTAATCATGTCGTAAACTTTATTAATTAAACCTCACAAAACCCACACCTCACTATTATTATAATCCACACGTAATGTATGAAACTATGTCAATATACAAAATATGAAAAACTGTGCTAAATCAGTAACCACATGTATACTGTGTGGATGAAAAACAGGCATTTTGGGAAAAAATGAGAAGCTGTCTATTTTCACAGATTCTGTAATATTTCCTCTTTAATTAGTTTATGATTTTTTGCTGGGTGGAAACTGTCTCCTCTTTAATTTTCAATAGTTCATCCTCTTATTTTAGAGGTCTCATCAAACTGTCAGTTTACTCTAATACTGCAGAATAAATTACTTCGTTAAACAATTCTATAACGAAGTTTGAAAAAATTCACCACATTACCTGATCTATATAGTCTGATAATAAATGCCAAGAAATAAAATATCTAATTATTAGTGAGTATCCAATTTTAATAATCATTTTTAATCCTAATATAGTCTGATTTAAGATAGAACAGATTCTTTATCCTAATATGTATTTCAATCCTAATATAGTCTGATTTTATGTAATTATATATACTCTTTGATTATACTAAAATTTGTTGTTAATTTTCAATCCAATATATTAGGATAAAGTAAAATATTAATGTAAGTGGTTGCTTAAATATAAGTAATATGATTAGAAGCAACATGTGGGGGGTGATAAATTGTATAAATCTATGATTAAAATCTTTATTTGTAGACAACTTAACTTTTATTTTTTATTGTTATTATTCTACATGTTTTTGTCGATATTTTTTCGATAAACTAATATAGTTGAAAATATTATTAATTAATAGTCTAATATTAAAAATTGAACTTAAGTTCAGTTTTTTTTGTTGCAGGGGGAGTGATTTAGTTGGGGGTTGTTAAATAAGACTTCAAATATCATTAAAAGCACCAAATGATTATTTAATTCCTTATAATTATAACCATATTCTTTCTGCCATTATATATCGTAAGATAGCAGATCTTGACTTAGCCAGTCAGCTCCATGCTTCTAAGGACTTCAAGCATTTTACTTTTTCTCAGATAAACATTCCTAGCCGTAGACCCTCCAAGAATGGTCTGATCTCCAGGGATGGTAAGTTCCATTTTTACATATCCTCACCTCATGACTATTTGATACAAAGTATGGTGGAAGGTTACCTGGAAAATCCAGAGATCAACTTCAAAGGAGACAGGCTCATGGTGGAACAGGTTGAGCTTTTGAAGCAGCCTGATTTTAAGAAGAAGATGAAAATGAAGACCATGTCTCCGGTAATTACCAGGGTAAAACGTGAAGATGGTCGGATATGGGATCTTAATCCTGGAGACTTAAGATTTTACACTGCACTGCAGCAGAACCTCATTCGTAAGTACAATTCATTTTATGATGATGCATATAATGGTGATGAGTACGTTAAAATTGTTCCTGACATGGAATCAGTGAAGAGGAAACGGATTACCATTGATAAGAATGGTACTCAGACATATCATAGGGCTTATTTGATGCATTTTGACATGGAGGCGGATGAAAGACTGGTTAAGTTTGCTTATGATTGTGGAATTGGGGAGAAGAATAGTATGGGGTTTGGGATGGTTGAAATGAATAATGGGGAGAAATAAATATGAGTGAGGTTATTTATGATTTTACGGGAAATCCATTTGTTGACGCAGGTATTTGGGCTTTGAGTCAATGGGTTGAGAAAAATCCCGAAAACTTAAGCAAAAATGATTTAGAATCATCTATTAACGATATAGTTGGTTTATATATTGAAAAAAAGTGGTCTAAATCTCTTTATTCCATTTTTCCTAACAATCCTATTATTAATCCATCTATTAAAGGAGAAATTAGAAAAAAAGAAGCATATTTTAAGTTATTAAAAAGTTTAATTGATAAAATAGAGAGCTTAGGGGAATTTGGAGATTGTATATCTTGTGGGAGACGAAATATAGATACAAGATTCTTTAAATCACAGATTCCATTAACAGGTTCTGGCGGAATGATAAACTATTTTTCATATGGAACAAGTGGGGCGGATTATTGTCCTGCATGTATATTTGCAGTTCAATTTTCTCCTTTGATAATCTATTCTTGTGGAAACATGTTATTAATGCATTCAAATTCTAGAAAGTTAATGGGGTACTGGTCTAAAAAGGCAGTTAGCAATGTTAAAAAACAGATATCATCAAAAAATTATACTGGTTGTTTTGATGAGGGATTCAAAAATCCTAAGAATGCTCTTTTCCATATCATCCAAGATATAATCTTAAAACATGATGAAAGATGGTACTCTGAA
Organism: Methanobacterium formicicum DSM 3637; assembly: GCF_000302455.1. Lineage (NCBI taxonomy): Archaea > Methanobacteriati > Methanobacteriota > Methanobacteria > Methanobacteriales > Methanobacteriaceae > Methanobacterium > Methanobacterium formicicum. The sequence goes on along the minus strand of NZ_AMPO01000012.1, from coordinate 7,971 downwards.
AATCCATCCATTAATTTTTACTACTTTACAAATTACATTCAAGGGCCTAATTTAGAAATATATAGTATTCCAACGCCAGTTTTCAGATTTTTAGCTTATATTCCTCAACATGAGAAATTCCCGGAATGGTTGAGGATTGTAAGGCGAGGCTATAAATTTGTGAATTGGGAAAAGGTGAAAGAAGAAAATGAGTATAAAAATAATCCAAACACAGTTTATGAAAATCTTTTAAGTGGGAAATCCATCATTGGATTCTTTATTAACCGAAAAAATAGGGAAGCTTTAGGAGGATGGGATCTTCTGAAACATTACCTGGAGGAGGTAAGAAATATGGATGAAAATAGGATAGAAACAATTAAAAAAGTTGGGGATGAACTTGCAGAGTATATAAAGTCGTCAGATGACATTAACACTTTGAAAAAGTTAGAAACAGCAAGTAATTACAAAAATTATCGCAATATTCTACGGATTATAATTAAAAAAAGGATTAAAAATGGGGTAGATAAACCATTGTTTTCTTTTGATGAATATGTTAAGAATTTATTCCCGGAAGGAAATTTAACTTGGAGGGAAACCCAGGATCTTATACTTTTTAGGATTTATGAAGTTTTGCATGATTGGATAATCCAGCAGGGAGTTTCAGAAGAATTAATTATCAATGAAGATGAAGAGGAGGCGGCAGAAAATGTCTAAAACAATTGTAGGTTTTATTTTGGTTGATGCACCACACTCAGCATTAAACAATGCAGGTGCTGATGCAGGGGACAGAACAGATAATATTGTAAGGGTAAAATCCATACGAAGGGGTAGAAAGGTTTATCCTTACGTTTCGGGTCAGGCATTGAGGTACTGGTGGAGAGATACACTGGAAAAGAAATGTGAATGGACATTATCTCCCATAGTTCGAGAGAAAAAAATTGCATTTACACATGCTAATCCTATTGATTTCGATGATGATGACATTTTTGGTTACATGAGAGCTTTAAAAGCCAAAGAGGGGGGCACTGTTACCAGAATATCTCCACTCAAAACTTCGCCATTAATATCAGTAATAGGGCAGAGTCCAACCCATGATTTTGGTGTCATGGCCCGGCATGAAGGAGATCCAGTTCCCTATGAACATGAATTTTACTCTACAGTGTTAAAAGGAATATTTTCTCTTGATCTTGATAGCGTTGGTGTCTTCTACTCTGAAGAGAAAACAGGTTACAAAAACATGTATCCTGATCTAGAGGAAATGGCTGAAGAAAAAGGCCTTAAAACTGATGAAGACGCTAAAAAATGGACTATGCCTTATGATATTCGCGTTAAGCGGGCACAAAATGTGATCGAAGCGCTTCCCTATCTTCAAGGAGGAGCTAAGTTGACTTCACACTTAACTGATGTTTCTCCAAAATTCATTATTCTGGCAGCAATTGATGGAGGAAATCACATCTTCATGAACATAGCCAAAGAAGTTGAAGGAGAAGCAACAATTGATTTTGAAGCCCTTAAAGAAGTTATTAATGAATATTCTGACAGTTTATTAACCGATATTTATATTGGGCGTAGAAAAGGATTTTTAGATGAACTAGATGAAGAAATTGCCACTCTTTCCAATGAAAATCCAAAGTTCAAATCTGGAAACATCAAAGAAACTGTTGAAAAATTTAAAACTATTATTCCCGAGCTGATGGAACCATGAAAGCTTCAAGGATCCTGATTGAAGGTTGGGTAACCTCCTTCAGGTACCCCGCCTTTATCAGTGGATTTCAACCATCTTTACCAGTACCTCCATTAAGCACGATATATGGCCTCATATCTGCTGCTAAAGGGGACTTAATTACTCCTGAAGATTTATCTGTAGGTTACATTTTCACTCATCGAGGGAAAGCCGTTGATCTTGAAACCATATATGAATTATCCGGGCTTAAGGGGAAATCAAACGTTATTAAAAGAGAATTTTTAGTGGATCCTAAGCTTTATCTATACCTTGATGATCCAAGTTATGGAAAATACTTCAAAAATCCTCATTATCCCCTCTTACTCGGAAGATCCACGGATCTTGTGACTGTAAGTCAAATCAAACAAGTAAACCTGGATGAAAGATCCAATGTACAATTAGGAAAAACAATCTTACCATTAGGCACAGAAGGGGCATATGGGACCATCCAAGCTCTTCCAACTCACTTCACAGATACAATACCACGTAAAGCTGTGGGCACAAAACCATTCATAATGATGAATCAATTCTTTGATTACACTCAAGAATGTTCTTATGATGAAGAAATGGAATGGGGAATCTGGTTCCATAAGGGGTAATAAAATTGGTACTTTTAGCTAAACCTGATGAAACTCTTATGGAGCACACGGAAAATTCGCTTAAGGTCTTTAAAAGCATTAAAGCTGCTTATGAAGGTGTACCTGAGTTGTGTGGAGTAAAAGATTTTTGGGAACATCTTTTTTACTCCTTATTTTTTCATGATTTTGGGAAAGGTGCAACAGGATTTCAAACAATGCTTGCTGAAGGAAGTCGAAAGGCACCATGGAGATACAGACATGAAATATTATCAGCAGGATTCGTATCTGCTTTAAAATATGATGAAAATTATAAAAAAGCAATAGGATTATCCATCATAACTCACCATAAAGATATTACTAAGTTAAGAGAGCGTTACAATACGTTTCCAAGTCCCAATGGGAAAAAATTATATTCTAAAAAGTTATCTGAATTGGAACCCCATTTTGAGGAAATATCATCCTATTTTGATAAAATTGGTGAATGGAGTGAAGAATATCTTGGTTATAAACTGGAAAATTTTAATGTCATTTCTTTCACGGATCTAGAAGATGTCTACAAAGAAATTGCTCTTCCCTACTTTATTTCATGGGAAGATGATGAATACACAACGTTACATGGTAAATATGGAATTTTCATGAAAGGATTCTTGAATGCATGTGATCATCTGGCTTCCGGCTCAAAATACAGTATTTTAAATGGCATTCAGGATATGAGATCAATATATAACTTCCCGGAACTTCGAAAAATGCAGGAAGAATCTCTGAACACTAAAGGAAGCGCTTTTCTCACATCTCCAACAGGTAGTGGTAAAACAGAGGCTTCACTTTTCTGGAGTGATGCAAATCAGAATACCATAAGCTCAAGGAGGGTATTCTATTTACTTCCTTATACTGCAAGTATCAATGCCATGTATAATCGGCTTCAAAGGGATTTTAAAGAAGAGAATAAAGTTGGTTTACTACATGGCAAAGCTTCCTATTTCATTTACAAAGGATTAGCTGATGACTTAGAAAAATATGAAGAAACTGAAAGGAATTCAACTGCGGATTATGATCAAATAAAAACGAAAATTAGAGAAATAAAAGGACTAAGCAAAAAGATTTACAGACCTTACAAAGTCCTCACACCATTCCAGATACTTAAAGCATTTTTTGGATCCAAAGGTTTTGAGATGCAACTTTCAGAGATGACCAATGGCCTTTTCATCCTTGATGAAATTCATGCATATGATGCACATCTAACTTCACTTATTCTAGAAATATTGAAAATTTTAAAGAACAATTACAGTGCCGAAATTTTCATAATGTCCGCAACACTTCCAACATTCATCAAAAAGTTATTTAAAGAAAATCTTAGTATTTCAACAGAAATAACTATGAAAAAAGATGAACTAGATAAATTCACACGACATAAAGTCGATGTTGTTAATGGAAGTATCATTGATAACCTGGATATTATAAGTGACGATCTATATGAAGGTAAACGGGTTCTTGTTGTTTGTAACACTGTTTTAAGGGCTCAAGAAGTTTTTGAATATTTATCTGGTGATGTGGAAAATAGTGCTCTTTTACATAGTCGTTTTATGCTGAAAGATAGGGAAAAAATCGAAAAATCATTGGATAATCTAAATTTACTGGTAGGTACTCAAGCCATTGAAGTGTCTTTAGATATAGATTATGATGTTCTATATTCTGAACCTGCTCCAATTGATGCTTTGATTCAGAGATTTGGACGGGTAAACCGTAAAGGATGGAAAAAAGACATAATTGCTCCTGTTAATATTTTTTCTGAGGGTTCAGAGAAAGATAAATACATTTACACACCCGAAATTGTCCAAAAAACTGTTGAATGTCTTGAAAAGGTAGATGTGTTAAATGAAGCTTTAATACAGAAACTTGTTGATGAAATTTATTCAGAAGGTTATGTGGGGAAAGATAAAGAAGAGTTTGATCTGGTACAAAAGCATTTTGCTGCGTTTAATAGGCGAATAGTGCCTTTTATAAATGATAATGAAAGTGAAATGGAATTTTATTCTCTTTTTCAGTCTTATGAGGTTGTTCCATTTAAATACAAGTTAGAATACCTTGGTGAAATAGAATCAGGTCGATACTTTGAGGCAATGAGTTATTTCCTTTCAATAAGTGTTGGACAGTTTAAAAAACTAGAATCTGAGAATAGGGTTGATTTTGATAAAAAAACCTATTTTGTGGATGCTGAATATGATGAAAAGATAGGTTTGATGTTGGATAAGGAAGAAGATTCATTTTTATGAAATTTATCCCAAAAACTAGGAAAATATCATGCAAATGGCTTTTACTGTTGGTTTGAACAAGTTTGTATCTTGAAAAACATTTATTTAATGTTTAGTTAAAAAACATTTTTCATTTTATACCCTAATATTAAAGAGTGCTTGACATAAACTTTGAAGAAATAAATACTTTGAAAACTAATATTTCAATAGGTGATCTAAATGACTGAAACTAAAATCTCAAAGGGTTTCCAGACAGTTGTTCCTGCGGAAATAAGAAAGAAGTTCAATGTGGGTCCAGGGGATATACTGGAATGGGTTTCTACAGAAGAAGGTGTGGAATTGAAGTTCCGGAAAAAGGTAACCATTGATGATATACTGGGTATGGTTGATGGACCTGAAACCGATGCAGTAGAGCTTAAAAAGAAAGCCCAGAGGGGAGAAAAGATTTGATTTTCATAGATGCTTCTTTTTTCATAGCTGCATCCATTAAAAAGGACCAGTGGCACACCAGGGTTCTGGAGATACTCCCTGAAGTCACAAAACAGGATAAAATGACATCAATTGTTGTTCTTTCAGAGGCAGTGACTATGGTTGGAAGTCTGGCTGGGGGTAAAATGGGGGCCCGCCTATACAATTACATAATAGATAATCATGAAGTAAAATTCGTGGATAAAGATTTAAGCACACAGGCTATGAATTTTTTCTTAAAATATGATGGAGTGCTTTCTTTTGCAGATTCTGTTTCATTAGAACTCATGAAACAGGGTAAAGTAGATACTATTGCTTCATTTGATTCTGATTTTGATAAAGTTGAGGGAATAGTTAGAATCCATTAAGGGGAATGTTGATGTTATCAAAAACTGAAAAACACCTGCAGATTATGGGAACCCAGATCAACTACTACTTCATATGCAAAACCAAACTATGGTTCTTTTCTCACCATATTCAGATGGAACAGGAATCAGATCTGGTCTCAATGGGAAAACAACTCCACCAGGGCACTTACCAGAAAGAAAAAAGAGATTACACCATTGACAACCTCATCAGCATAGATTTCATCAAAAAGGGTGACATGCTAGAGGTTCATGAGGTTAAAAAGAGTAAAAAAATGGAGAAAGCCCATGAATACCAACTTTTATACTACCTTTACTATCTGAATGTTGTTAAAGGTGTGGAAAATGTGGTGGGGATGATAAACTATCCTAAAATGAGGAAAAAAATTACCATAAAATGGGATGGAACACGTGAAGCAGAAATCCGGGAATTAACTGAAAAGGTCGCTCTTCTGGTTGATGATGATATGCCCAAACCAGTAAAATCTCCCACCTGCCGGAAATGTTCATATTATGAGCTTTGCTGGGTTTAGGGAAACTTTCTTGTCAAAAATCTCGGCCGTATTAATGTTCAATAAATGAACAAATGTTCGGTAAAATGAACATTATTTTATATTTTTCAACAATTTTGGGATGAATAAGTCCATTTCTGCCGGATGATTGGAAGAATATCTTAAATCTTTCAAAATTAAGTGATTATCCTTGTTGATGATTTAATTTAGTAAGGTGATGAGGTATGAAAAGAAATTACTATATAATGTCTGATGGAATTCTAAAAAGAAAGGAAAACACAGTTTATTTTGTAAACAAAGAGGGTAAAAAGCCTCTACCTATAAATAAAATATATTCAATCTATGCTTATGGATCATTAACCTTTTCTTCTCAGGTGGTGCACCTCCTGGCTAAGGAAGGGATACCAATCCATTTCTTCAATTATTATGGTTTTTATGATGGTAGTTTTTATCCTAGGGAAACCCTTCTTTCAGGAGATCTTCTGATTAAACAGGCAGAACACTACCTTGACCATGAAAAAAGGATGGTGATTGCTAAAAAGTTTGTGGAGGGTGCAGCACAGAATATGGGGAAAGTACTGTCATATTACCGTATTGAAAACACTATTGGAGATACAATGGGAGATCTAGCTGGTTGTGGTGCCATCACCGAAGTGATGAATGTTGAGGGAAGGATGCGGGCTGCTTACTACACGCACATGGATGAAATCTTACCCGATGGCTTTAAAATGGAAGGACGAAGTCGCAGGCCTCCAGAAAACATGGTCAATGCCCTCATAAGTTTTGGGAACTCTCTTCTCTACTCCACTGTCTTAAGTGAGATCTATAACACACAACTCAACCCCACTATTTCCTACCTGCATGAACCATCTGAACGTCGTTACTCCTTGGCATTGGATCTGAGTGAAATATTCAAACCTATCCTGGTGGATCGTTTGATCTTCTACCTGGTGAATAAAAGAATGTTGAGTGAGGATGATTTTGAACAGGACATTAATTATTGTCTCCTTAATGATAAGGGACGTAAAATATTCCTTAAAGAGTATGATGAACGCCTGAAAAAGACTATTAAGCATCGTGAACTAAACCGTAAAGTTTCCTACCGGCGATTAATACGTTTAGAAGCCTATAAACTTATAAAACATTTACTGGATTCTAAAGAGTACAAACCATTTGTGATGTGGTGGTGAAGTTTATGTATGTTATCATTGTTTACGATATCCAGGTAGAAAGGGTGAATAAAGTCAAAGGGTTCCTCCGCACACAGCTAAACTGGATACAGAACTCAGTATTTGAAGGTGAAGTCACCCCCAGTGAACTGAAATATATAAAAGATAATTTAACAAAGATTATGAATAAAAATAAGGATTCAGTGATAATTTACACGCTCAGAACAGAAAAAGCATTGAAAAGAGACGTGATGGGTATTGAAAAAGCACCCATTGATGGAATACTATGATTTCATTTTCTTTTTTACCCCTAAATTTCATGAGATAACTTTTTAGATGTTAATGGGTTGTAATCACCTGTCGTCTATTTAATGGTATGGAATTTTCTTTTAAAATAACTTCAATTTATTTAAATCCCCGATCAATTCTTATCTATTTTATGATTCTTTTGTTGAGTTATAACTCATCTAAACTTCTTGAATCATAATTTTGATATAAATTTCTGAGGTTTTTGGTGAAAAAACCTAATTTTTAAACCTCGTCGGTCCATATAAAAGAATTGGCTAACTGGGGAACGACAAATTTATCTATAAAATTGGGGATATAATAGTAAATATTGGGCAAAATAGGGCAAATTTCGGCCCTACTAAAATCAGACCATATTGGGATTGAAATGGTTTATTCACACTCACAACTGAAATACACTTTGGGACTAAAATCAGACCATATTGGGATTGAAATTATTTTTCACTGTTTATTCGAATATTGCATGTGTTATCAGACTAAAATCAGACCATATTGGGATTGAAATCAGAAACAGTAAAACAGGCAAATGAAACGTACGGCACTAAAATCAGACCATATTGGGATTGAAATCAGCTTATGGTCTCCCCTCAGAAATGGTTTGGGGAACACTAAAATCAGA